>JAFUWA010000016.1 GCA_017477355.1 Clostridia bacterium | reverse complement strand
AGACAAAATATTAACATCAAGTGATGGGCAATATCAAATACCAGTATCAGAAATATATAATGGACCATTTACACAAAATGAAAATCCAGGAAACGTGTTAGAAGCATTAAAAACAAAAATATCAAAAGAATCAGAAGATTGCGCTATTGATGAAGAAGGTAATATAATTCCTATAAATATGTGGAGTTATCAGATAACAGGAGAAGATACATGCGAAATTGTAAATTCGTATGAGGGCGATTACGGAACAGAATATTATTGTGCGTATTATGGTACTGCCAATAATGGAATTTTAGAATATAATATTCCAACATATATAAAAGCTGAAAATAAAATATATAGAGTAAATAAAATATGTGGAAATTTTTTAAAAAACATAGCAGTATCGAGTATTGTAATTCCAAATAGTGTGACAAGTATCGGAGATTATGCTTTTTATAATTGTACAGATTTAGAAACTATAAAAGTTCCTGATAGTATAACCAGTATAGGGGAATATGCATTTTATGAATGTACAAAATTAATAGGAATGGAAATACCTGAAAGTGTAACAATTATAGGAGAATCTGCATTTTATAACTGTCGAGAGTTAGCCAATATTACGATTCCAGATGGAGTAACAAGTATAGAAGGTTGGACATTTAAAGGATGCACAGGTTTAACAAGCATAACAATACCAAATAGTGTAATGAATATAGGATCATCGGCATTTGAATATTGCAGTAGTTTAACACAGATTACAATTCCAAATGGAGTTACAATAATCGGTACAGGTGCTTTTTATCAATGTAGTGGATTGAAGAATATAACAATACCAAACAGTATTACTAGTATATATGGAAGTGCTTTTTCTGGGTGCAAAGAATTAACAACTATTACAATACCAAACAGCGTAGAGTATATAGGATTTCAAGTATTTAATAGTTGCACAAAGTTAACCAATATAGATATACCAAGTAGTGTAAAAGAAATGGACAGAGAAGTTTTCAGTGGTTGGAATTCTTCACAAACAATAAATGTTCAATTTAAAGAAAATGAAATTCCGGCTGGATGGGCTTATAGCTGGAATAGTAATTGTAATGCTAAAATTAATTATTTAGAAGATTAGATATCAAAATCCATAATAATGACTGATGAAACGTAAATAATGATTTTTTTTAAAAATACTTGATTTTAAATATTTTGTGTGGTAAACTAATAATGTTAAAAAACAAATGGAGGTTTTTAGATGGAAATAGCAAAAAATATAATCGTTGGAATTTACTTAGTTGTGTGCGTAGTTTTAATTGTTTTAGTATTGAAGCAATCTAAGGAAGATAGTGGCGCAAGTGGAGCAATTGTTGGAGGTTCATCTAACAATTTCTATGAAAAGAATAAAGGTAGAACAAGAGAAGGAAAAATGAAAAGAGCTACAATTATTGGAATGGTTTTATTTTTCGTTTTATCAATTACAATTGGAATTATTTATGTTTAAAAAATAAATGGAAAAATCGCTTGTACTTTACAAGCGATTTTTTTGTCGTTTCTATTGGCAAATGATGGAAAAAATGATAAAATAGATGCGGATGAAAATTGGAGAATTGAGTTTGTATGAAGAAAAAATTGAAATTGACTGGTAAGTTTAGAAATACAGAAAGAGGATATGGTTTTATAGAGTTAGAAGAGGAAGATGTAGAAGATATCTTTGTTGCCCCTGGTCAAATGAAAGATGCTTTAAATGGTGATAGAGTAGAATTTATTATTACTAATCCTAAAACTGGTAATCGAAGAGCGGAAGGTAAAATTTTAAAAGTAATAGAAAGAGAAAAAACAGAAGTAGTTGGAGTTTTTCAAAAGTCAAGGGGATATGGGTTTGTTGTTCCAGACGATAAAAAGCTTGGAACAGATATTTTTATTCCAAAGGAAGCCTCTAAGAATGCCCAAAATAATGATAAAGTTGTTGTAAGAATAACGAAATATCCTATGAAAGGAAAGAATGCAGAAGGAAAAGTGATAGAAATTCTTGGAAAAGCAAATCAAGCCGGAATTGATATGTTATCTTTAATTAAAGAATATGATTTGCCTTACGAATTTCCAGAGGATGTTTTAAGTGAAGCTAGAAAAATTCCACAAGAAATTGATCAAAATGAAATTCCCAAAAGGAAAGATTTTAGAGAAGGATTTCATATTTTTACAATTGATGGAGAAGATGCAAAAGACTTAGATGATGCGGTTTGTGTTAGAAAGAACGAGAATGGAAATTATTTGCTAGATGTACATATTGCAGATGTTAGCCATTATGTTAAAGAGGGAAGCAAATTAGATAGAGAAGCAATTTTAAGAGGGACAAGTATTTATATGCTAGATAGAGTAATTCCAATGCTTCCTGTAGAATTATCTAATGGAATCTGTAGTTTGAATGCTGGAGTAGATAGATTAGCACTTTCTTGTTTGATGGAGATTAATTCAGAAGGAAAAGTAGTTACTTCTGAAGTTTGTAAATCTGTCATTCGAGTAACAAGAAGAATGAGTTATACAGAAGTTAATCAGATTTTAAATCAATTAGATAATAAAATAATTGCAGAATGTAAAGATTATATGGAAGACTTCAAGTTGATGGAAGAGTTGGCACATATTTTAAAAGATAGGCGCTTGAAAGATGGATATTTAAATTTGGATATTCCAGAAAGCAAAATCGTTTTAGATGAAGATGGAATTGCAATTGATGTAAAGCCTTACGAAGTTACTTTTGCAAATGAGATTATTGAGCAGTTCATGTTAACGGCCAATGAAACGGTTGCAGAAAAGTATTATTGGCTAGAGGCTCCGTTTATTTATAGAGTTCATGAAGAACCAGATTATGACAAGGTAAAAGATACCAATAAATTTTTATATAGCATTGGAAAGAAAATTAAAGTAATGCAAAACAATATTTATCCAAAAGCATTTTCAGATGTTTTAGATGAAATTAAAGGAACAGAGTATGAGAAAGTTATTTCTACTTTGATTTTAAGAACGTTGAAAGTTGCTAGATATGAAGCTGAAAATAAAGGACATTTCGGAATTGCTAGTAAATATTATTGCCATTTTACTTCTCCAATTAGACGTTACCCAGATTTATTTATTCACAGGATTATTAGTAATTATAATGATTATATTAGAGATGGAAAAATAGAGTTAATGGAAGAAAAGGCAGATGAGTATGCAAAGACTTCTTCTGAAAGAGAAAAAGTAGCTACAAAAGTAGAACGTGATGCAGAAGATATTAAGAAAGCAGAATTCATGCAAGATAAAGTAGGAGAAGAGTACGAAGGAATTGTTTCAAGCATCACAGGTTTTGGAATGTTTGTAGAGCTTCCTTCAACAGTAGAAGGCCTAGTAAGATTTGAAAACTTTAATTCTGATGAATATTTTGAATATAATGAAGACTTAAGAGTTTTACGTGGAGGCAGAACAGGAAAAACTTATAAAATTGGAGATAAAGTAAAAATTCGAGTTATTTTTGCTAATAAATTATTGAGAAGAATTGATTTTGAATTGATAAATGACGAACAATAGGGACGTTCCTTTTTTGTTCAAAGATTGAACAATAGGGACACTCCTTAAAGTTCAAGAGGAAGGAAATGAACAAATGAAAAAAAGAAAAATTATTTCTTGTTTAATTTTAATAGGAATTGTTTTAGCTCTTCCAAGTGTAGCTTATTTAGTGAGAAATACTGGAAATATGGCTGAATACGCTGGTGAATTTTTCTATATGATTGGAATTTCTAACAAAAACATTAGTGCTTCTGGAGTAGTAGTTTACGCTTGGAGTGTGCTATTAATGTTCTTGATCTATCTAAGATTGATAAAAGTTTCAGAACAATTCAAAAAATGCAAAAAGTATTATGCTGGCAGCGCTTGTCGTAGGTATTGCTTTTGCAGTTGTTTTACCAAACACTTCAAAAGATGTATTTTTCTATATGGGAAATGGTAGAGCAATTGATAAATATCATATTAATCCATACACAACGTCTGTATCAGAAGTGGAAACCTTAGATACAACAGATAGTTTGTTAAAAACTGTTGGTAGTCAAAAAGACTATGTATTTGTTTATGGACCTATTTTTCTAACAATTTGTGGATTATTAAACAAGATTTCTTTTTCTTCTGTTGTTTTATTTTTGTATGAGTTCAAATTATTGAATTTGATTGCCTATTTAATAACAACGTATTTGATTTTTAGATTGACTAAAAAGAAAAAATTAGCGATTGCGTTTGCTTTTAATCCATTGGTATTACTAGAAGTTTTAGTAAACGTACATAATGATATTTTTGTGGTGCTGTTTGCACTTTTTGGAATTTTATTTGTAAAAGAATCAGAAAAAGTACGTGGCCAATTCGTAAAATCAGAAGTGATGTTTCTTTGCGGATTAATCTTTTTTGCAATCTCAGCTTGTATTAAATATATAGCAATTATTTTAGTACCATTTGTAATTCTTTATCGTTTAAGAGAAGTGAAGTGGATTCATAAAATATTAGTAGGAATGGCTTATTTATTAGTATTTTTTGGAATCTTTTTTGGAATGTATCTTCCATATTTTGAAAATCCATTCATGGCATTTTCAGGAGCTTTTGCTCAATCTGGAAAATTAAAAGATTCTATTTATTTAATTATAGCAATGATAACAGAGCAAGATTCTCAAATTGTTTCTATTTGTTATTCTATTGGATTTTTTGTGCTAATTTATCAATTGATTATCAAGTTGTTAATGCAATGCTTTAGAAAAAACAATTTTAGAGCAATGATGGAAAATTCTTATTCAGTATTATTTGCATTAATTTTCTTGGGATTAACGAATTTAACAAGTTGGTATTTGCTTTGGTTATTTATTCCAGTTTTTTGGACAAATGGAAGAAAATTAAAAAACTTTATGTGGATTGGATTTTTATATGAAGTGTCTTATGCTATGTTTTATGCAGTGCACGACGACATTACCAATCTTCAAGTTTGGATTTTGCCTTGGATTGGAATTGGAATGATTGTTAGACAAGTTTTATTAAAATTGAGAGAGGAAATATAAAGAACAATAAGGACTGTCCCTAATGTTCAATCTTTGAACAAAAAAAGAACGTCCCCATTGTAAGGGTGTGAAATGATTCAGAAAAACGACGAATTGGAAGTGGAAATTGTTGATAATGGCTTTGAAGGAGAAGGAATTGCAAAGGTAGATGATTTTGTGATTTTTATTCCTGAAGCAATTGCCGGTGAGAAAGTAAAAATTAAAATTGTAAAAGTGAATAAAAAAATTGCTTATGGAAAACTTCTAGGCGTTTTGAAATCATCAGAGATAAGAGTTGTTCCAGACTGCGAAACATATTCTAAATGCGGTGGGTGCAATCTAAGACATATTGATTATCAAGCTTCTTTAGAAATGAAGAAAAATGCTGTCAAAAATACTTTGAGAAAAGCATTAAAAAGAGATGTTGCAATTAATGATATGATGGCTATGGAAAATCCTTGTTATTATCGTAATAAGCTTCAATATCCAGTTGGAGTAAACGAAAATGGCGAACTAGTAATGGGAGTTTATGCAAGTAGAAGTCATAGGATTGTTCCTACAACAGATTGTAAAATTCAAAATCAAGATTGCCAAAAGGTAGCACAAGATTGTTTTGCATTTATGAAAGCGCATAGTATTTCTGGGTATAACGAAGCAAATGGAACTGGTCTTGTAAGACATATTATTGTTAGAATCGGTGTTAAAACTGATGAAATTATGGTGATTTTTGTTTTGAATTCTTGGGATTTACCTTATCAAGAAGAATTCATAAAAACAATAATAACTCAAAATCCTAAAGTAAAAACAATTGTTAAAAATTTAAATAACAAAAATACGAATGTGATTCTGGGAAGAGAAAACCAAACAATTTATGGAGATGGATTTATTTATGATTACTTAGGAGATAAGAAGTTTAAGATTTCTCCTTTATCATTTTATCAAGTAAATCCTATTCAAACTGTAAAACTTTATCAACGAGCAGTAGAGTATGCAGAGTTAACAGGAGAAGAAACAATCTTTGATTTGTATTGTGGAGTAGGTACGATTGGAATTTTTGCAAGTAATAAAGCAAAACAAATATATGGAATTGAAACAATCGAGAATGCAATCAAAGATGCAAGAGAAAATGCAAAAATTAATAATATTCAGAATGCAGAATTTTTTGTTGGTGATGTAGAAAATGTTTTACCTCAATTTTTGGAAGAACGAAAAATAAAGCCAGATGTTGTTTTTTTAGATCCACCAAGAAGAGGATGTGATAGAACTGCGGTTCAAACTCTATTGGAAATTACTCCAAAGAGAATTGTTTATATTAGTTGTAATCCAGCAAGTTTAGCAAGAGACTTAAGCTTGTTTGAGGAAAAATATGAAATCCAAAAGATAAGTTTGTGTGATATGTTCCCTGGAACAGGGCATATAGAGAGTGTTGTAAAACTAGAAGTTAAAGGAGAATAAAAACATTGAAAATTGGAATTGATATTGATGATGTTATTACAGATACATCAATTGCGATGAAAGAATATATTGAGAAATATGATACAGATGGCGAAGTTCGCAAGTACATAGTAGAGATTATGAGAGGCGAAATTCCAACTCCTGGTATTAGAAAGTTTTTAGAAGAAAATGGAATTAAATTTTTCAAGAAAACACAAATTAAGCCAGATGCTGTTAGAGTCATTAATCAGCTATTTGAAAACGGCAATGAAATATTTTTAATCACCTCTAGAGGAGAAGAAAGATTTCAAGGAACAGAAAGTTATACTTTAGAGTTTTTAGAGAAAAATCATATTAAATATACTAAAATTTTATTTAATTCTCACGAAAAAGCTAAAATTTGCAAGGAAAATCAAATTGATATTATGATAGATGATTCTGCGAAGTTCTGTGTGGAAATCCAAAAGGAAAATATGAAAAGTATTTTATTTACTTCTTATGTGAATCAAGCCATTGATGTGGATGTTCCAAGAGTGAATAACTGGTTAGAATTAGAAGAAAAATTAGAAGAGATAATAGGAAGTAAAATCGTTTAGATAGGAGAGAAAAATGAAACAAATTATTGTTGCATCTGGGAATCAAGGAAAAATCAAAGAAGTTCAAGAGATTTTTGGAGATGAGTTCCAAGTTGTTTCTATGAAAGAACTTAAGATAGAAATTGATGTTAATGAAGATAAGGAGACATTTAGAGAAAATGCAATAAAAAAAGCAGAAACGATTGCCAAAGAACTAAAAAGAAAAAATGGATATCAAGACGAAGTATGGGTTTTGGCAGATGATTCAGGAATTGAAGTAAATGCATTAGAGGATTTTCCGGGAGTTTATACAAAAAGATGGTTTCCTGGAACAGATAGAGAAAGAAATTTAGCTTTAATTGCAAAACTAGAGGAAAAGCTTGCAAAAGAAAATATGGACGACAGACGAGTTAGTTTTACAACAGCAATTGCGGTTTCTAATGGAAGGAAAATTTATTGCGAGCTAGGTATTTTAGAGGGATATGTGGTAAAAAAACCTCGCGGAGAAAACGGATTTGGATTTGATGAAATTTTTGAATTAGAAAATGGAAAGACACTTGCAGAATTAACAGATGAAGAGAAAAATAGGGTGAGTGCAAGAAAACTTGCTTTATCCAAAATAAAAACATATTTAATATAAAAGGAGTTATATGAAAAAGAGAATTTTAAATATTGAGGGAATGACATGTTCTGCTTGCTCAGGCGGTTTAGAAAAATATTTAAATAAACAGCCTGGAATTGAATATGCTAGCGTGAACTTGGTCATGGCTCAAGCACAAATTGAATATGATGAGAAAAAATTAAGCGCTTCTGATTTGGATCGATTTGTCAAAGAAGCTGGATTTAAGAGTTTAGGAGATGATAGTTCTACTACTAGTAGAAAAAGCTCTTTTAGAAGTTTAATCGTCTTTGCGGTTTTGGCTATCTTTTTGATGTATATTTCTATGGGAGAGATGTTCCATCTTCCTGTTCCTAGAATTTTGGATAAAATGGAAAACCCAAAAGGATTTGCAAGTCTTCAGATGGGAATCACAATTCTATTTTTAATATGGGGATTTGACATTATTAAGAATGGATTCAAAAACCTTATTCATGGAATGCCAAATATGGATTCTTTGGTGGGAATCGGGGTATTGATTAATTTCTTTTACAGTTTTTACAATACTATTTTGATTTACCAAGGAAATTCAGAATTGGCACATAATCTTTATTTTGAGTCTTCAGCAATGATTGTTTTGTTTGTAAAGATTGGTAGATTTATTGATAAAACAAATAAAGCAAAAGCAGTGGATACCATTAAAAATTTGGTTACGATTACACCTCAGTCAGGAACAATTTTGAAAGATGGAATTGAAACTTTGGTTCCTATTAATGAAATCAAAAAAGGCGATATTGTTATTTCTAGACCTGGTGAAAAGATTGCAGTAGATGGAACGGTTATGAAAGGGCAAACACATACAGACGAATCTTTTATTACAGGAGAATCTACGCCAGTTAGCAAAAAAGAGGGTTCTAAAGTTCTAGCAGGATCTATCAATTATGATGGTTATATTGAATATGTTGCAGAAAATATTGGAAAAGATTCTTCTATTTCGCATATTGTAGATTTAGTTGTAGAAGCAACTAATAGTAAAGCACCAATTGCAAGATTAGCTGACAAAATTAGTAGTGTTTTTGTTCCAGTTATTTTCTCAATTGCTGTTATTACAGGACTTTTGAATTTGTTTATTGGAAACAGCAATGAAGTAAGTTTGATGAGCGTTGTTACTGTTTTAGTGGTTGCATGTCCTTGTAGTTTTGGATTAGCGACACCGCTTTCTATGGTGGTTGCGATTGGAAATGCAAGTAAAAATGGAATTGTGATTAAATCTAGTGCAAGTCTAGAAAATTTAAATCAAATTGATACAGTCGCTTTTGATAAAACTGGAACACTAACAAAAGGGGAAATGGAAATTGCAGATTCTAAATTCATTGGAAACAAAGAGGCTTATTTAAACGTTTTAAAAAGTTTAGAAGCAAAATCAAACCATCCTTTAGCAAAAGGAATTTGTAAAAGTGGAGCAGATTTATATCAAAATTTTGAAGTAGAAGAATTTGAAGAGATTCCAGGACAAGGAGTAACGGGAAAAGTAGAAGGCGTTACTTATTACGCTGGAAATAAAAAGTTATTTGAATCACAAAAAATTAAAATGAACTTTGAAAAAGAAGAAAAATTATTTACCAAAAAAGGAGAAAGTATTGTTTTCTTTGGAAGTGATTTAGGCGTTTTTGGAATTGTTGGATTAAAAGATACAATGAAACCTACAGCAGAAGAAGCAATTTCTAAGTTAATTTATACTTCTAAGAAAAAAGTGATTATGCTTTCTGGAGACAATACAAGAACTGCAAGAGAGATTGCAGAAGAGGTTGGAATCAAAGACATCTATGCAGAAATGTCTCCAAAAGAAAAGATGGATAAAATTCATGAATTGAATCAAAACCAAAATGTTTTGATGGTGGGTGATGGAATTAATGATAGCCCATCTTTGAAAAGTGCAGCAATTGGTGTTAGCGTTGCTAACGGAACAGATATCAGTTCAGACTCTAGTGATATTATTTTGTTATCAGAGGATATGAAAAAGATTCCGTATTTATTTGAATTAGGAAGTAAGACAATTCGTATTATTAAGCAAAATTTGATTTGGGCGCTATTTTATAATGTATTGATGATTCCACTTGCTACTGGATTTTTCCCAATTAAGTTGAATCCAATGATAGCGGCACTTGCTATGGTATTTAGTAGTTTAACAGTTGTACTAAATAGTTTGCGATTAAGAAAAATTTAAAAATTCTATATGATATTTCTTTTAGATTAGAAAGGATTATAATATGAACTATTTTAACAACATAAGTGATTTTTGTAGGGAATATTTTGAAATTTTACTAGCCGGCGAAGAGATGCCAGAATTTATAAAAGAATATGTAAATACGCCAGAGATGTTGAAGCAAAATGGAATTGGAGTAAGAAGTGGCGTTAATTATTCTAAAATTGGAGAATGTGACTGGTATTCTAGTTTAGATCATAGTATTGCAGTTGCTTTGGTTGTTTGGCATTTTACACATGACAAGAAGCAAACATTAGCTGGACTTTTTCATGATATTGCAACGCCTGCTTTTAAGCATTCGATTGACTTTATGAATGGAGACTATGAAAATCAGGAATCTACAGAAGAGTATACAACTAAGATTATTAGGGAGTCTAAAGAAATTATGACATTACTCAATCGAGATGGAATCCAACTAGAAGAAGTAGATGACTATCATATTTATCCAATTGCAGATAATGATACACCTCGTTTAGCAGCAGATAGATTAGAATATACTATGTCAAATGGATTGGGTGCGTTCAAAAAATTATGGACTTTGGAAGATGTAAAAGAAATTTATCAAAATATTGTTGTTCTAGAAAATGAAGACGGTCTTCCAGAAGTTGGATTTACTGATTTAGCAATTGCAGAAAAATTTGTAAAAACAATGAAACAGCTTTCTATTGGATATATGAACGCTGATACGAAATTTTGTATGCAATTTGTGGCAGACACTATGAGACAAATGAGCGATAAAGGGCTTGTTACAGTAAAAGATTTATATACTAGTACAGAAGTAGAAATTATTGAGAAGATTGAGAATTGCAAAGAAGGTAATATAGCAGGAAATTTCCAAAAGTGGAGAGAGGCAAATACTGTTTACGAGTCTGATGAGAAAGTTGAAGGAAAGATTTGCTTTAATATTGAAAGAGCAAAGACAAGATACATCAATCCATTAGTTAAGACACCAGAAGAAACTAAGAGAATCAAAGATATTTCAAAAGTTGCAGAAGAAGAGATTCAAGAAGTTTTGAATTATAAGACAAAAAAATATGGATATATTCTTTAATATATGTATTGAAAAAAGTAGTGGCTTGTGGTAATATATTTTTATAAAACAAAAAAGAAAGGGTGGTAAGTATGATTACAGAAAAGCAAAGAATTCTTGAAACTGTAAATGAATTACCAGATAATATAACTTGGGATGATGCAATTTACACATTATATTTACGTTCTAAGTTAGAGGAAAGTAAGAAAAATATAAAAGAAGGTAATACAATTACATTGGAAGAATTAAAAGAATTTATTGATGGATTGGAGGCGAGATATGAAGCTGATAATTCCTAAAAATGTCAAAGAGGATATTCTAAATATTTATTATTATATTGCAATGGATTCAAAATTTTATGCAAATAAAACGGTAAAAGAGATTTTAAAATGTTTTTTGATTCCTATATTTCTAAAAAGTGATTTATTTCTTAAAGAACTTTCCCAATAATATGAATTTTATACATATAAAAATAAGTGCATTTTTATTGGTAAAAAATGCACTTATTTTTTTGCTCAAAAGTATTGAAAAAATAAGTAGTGTTATGATATACTAAACAGGAAAAATGAGAACTAAATGGAGGGAAAAGTTAGTATATCTACTAATGCCAGCAAATGAAGAATTTTATATACAAACACAGATACTTTTTATTTAGAATGTTAGATATTATATCAATTGCTTTTTGTTATTTGTTAGCACAAGCAATTTTTAGTAACAATGGAATTCGATTTAATTATGAAGATGATGTTAAAACTTTAATCAATACGATTATTATTGCTTCCATTACATTTGAAGCTGTAATGGGAATTTTACATATGTATCGAAATATGGTAACTTTCGAGAATGGCGAAGATTATTTAAAATATATTTTAGGATGTTTGATTACTGCAATTATTGTTACTATTATAGAAGCTAGTAGCACCCTACGTATTAATACAATGAGGGTAAATGCTTTGGCTTTTATTTTGGTGTCTATGGCAATTGTTGGTTATCGTGTTTTCGTGAGAACAGTAAGAAGAGAAAGAGAACGTGGTAAAGAAAAGACAGATGGTGTCAAGAGAAACGTTTTAATTATTGGCGCTGGAAATGCTAGTAAACAGCTTTTAGATAATTTAAAGGGAAGCCTAAAAAATCTTTATCATGTTGTAGGAATCATTGATGATAATAGTAACAAGAAAAATGCTTTAATGAACGGTGTTAAGATTCTTGGAAACAGATACGACATTCCTAGAATTTGCAAAGAAAAGAATGTTGAAACTATTTTATTTAGTATTAGTAATATTGAAAACGAATCTAGAAAAAAGATTTTAGAGATTTGCCAAGAAACTTCTTGTAGAATTCGTGTTTTGCCTAGTACAAAGGACTTAATTAAAAATAGATCTATTATGAGCAATTTGCGTGATGTTCAAATTGAAGACTTGCTTGGTAGAGATCCTGTAAAATTAGATAATAAAAATATTGCAAGTTTGATTAAGGACCAAGTTGTTTTAGTAACTGGTGGAGGAGGTTCTATCGGAAGCGAGCTTTGCAGACAAATTATAAAACATAAACCAGCAAAACTTGTTATTTTAGATATTTATGAAAATAATTTATATGATATTGAACAAGAGTTAAAATTTACATATCCAAAAGAGAATGTAGAAGCTGTTGTTGCAAGTGTACGTGACGAGAAGAGATTAGAAGAGGTATTTGAACAATACCATCCATATTTAGTATTCCATGCAGCAGCACATAAACATGTTCCATTAATGGAAGGAAGCCCATTAGAGGCAATTAAAAATAATGTGTTCGGAACTTACAATTGCATTAATATGGCAGACAAATTTAATGTAAAAAGATTTGTTTTGATTTCGACAGATAAAGCGGTTAACCCAACGAATATTATGGGAGCAACAAAGCGTCTTTGCGAGATGATGATTCAAGCAAAAGCAAAGAGTAGCAAAACAGAATTTGTCGCGGTAAGATTTGGAAATGTTTTGGGTTCAAATGGAAGCGTTATTCCATTGTTCAAAAAGCAAATAGCTAAAGGTGGACCAGTTTGTGTAACCCATAAAGAAATTACGAGATTTTTTATGACAATTCCTGAAGCAGTAAGCTTAGTATTACAAGCAATGAGCTTAGCCAAAGGTGGAGAAATCTTTGTATTAGATATGGGCGAACCAGTTAAGATTTATGATATGGCGAAAAAGTTAATCAAGCTTTCTGGATTTGAGCCAGACGTAGACATCAAAATTGAGATTACAGGCTTAAGACCTGGCGAAAAACTATATGAAGAAGTTTTGATGGATGAAGAGGGATTAACAGAAACAAAACACGACAAAATCCATATTGCAAAACCTAGTGAATTCACAATGGAAGAGATTGAAAAGAAACTAGAAAAACTAAACAAAGTTCTTGACGAAGAAGAAAAGAGCAGAAAGGAATCTAAAGACTACGAAGGCGTTAACAAAGATAAAGTTAAAAAAGTAATGATGGAAGTTGTTCCAACGTTTAGGGCGGCGGAACATCAATAAAAAGGAGTATAGAATGGAGCCATTTGAAAAGAAAGTATGGTTATCATCACCAACAATGCATGGTGACGAAATGAAATGGGTAAAAGAGGCATATGATACAAACTGGATGAGTACAGTTGGTGCAAATATCAATGAAATTGAAAAAATCATTCCAGAAAAAATTGGTTGTAAATATGGTGTAGCATTATCGGCAGGAACAGCCGCTTTACATATGGCAGTGAAACTTGCAGGGGTAAAACCAGGAGATAAAGTTTTTTGTAGTGATATGACATTTTCAGCAACAGTAAATCCAGTAACATATGAAGGTGGAGTTCCAGTATTTATTGATACAGAATATGAATCTTGGAATATGGATCCAGTTGCTTTAGAAAAAGCATTTGAAATTTATCCAGAAGTAAAAGTTGTGATGGTAGCTCACTTATATGGAACTTTAGGAAACTTTGAGAAAATAATAGAAATTGCAAAGAAACATAATGCAGTGGTAATTGAAGATGCAGCAGAAGCATTAGGAGCAAGTTATAATGGTAAACGAGCTGGAAGTTTTGGAGATTTTAATTGTATTTCTTTTAATGGAAATAAAATTATTACAGGAACTTGTGGGGGAATGCTTTTAACAGATGATTTGGAAACTGCCAATAAAGTAAGAAAATGGTCAACTCAAGCTAGAGAAAATGCTCCTTGGTACCAACATGAAGAAATAGGTTATAACTATAGAATGAGTAATGTCATTGCTGGTATTGTAAGAGGTCAAGTTCCATACTTAGAAGAACATATTAGCCAAAAGAAAGAAATTTATGAAAGATATCAAGAAGGATTAAAAGATTTACCAGTTAAGATGAATCCAATTCCAGAAGGATGCACTCCAAACTATTGGTTATCTTGCATGATTATTGATAAAGATGCGATGGAAAAACAAGTAAGAGGAGAAAAAGAAGCATTATATATCAGTGAAAAAGGAAAATCTTGCCCTACTGAAATTTTAGAAGCCATTAGCAGTATTAATGCAGAAGGTAGACCAATTTGGAAACCAATGCATATGCAACCAATCTTTAGAAATCATCCATTTGTTACGAGAAACGGTAATGGAAGAGCTAGAACAAATGCATATATTGCTGGAAGTGTAGAAGACATTGGAATGGATATTTTTAATAGAGGTTTATGCTTACCATCAGATAACAAGATGACAAAAGAAGAGCAAGATAGAATTATTGAAGTAATTCATCAATGTTTTAATTAAAAAATAGAAAGGTGATATTGAGGTGTACGCCAAATACATAAAAAGAATATTAGATTTTATTTTAAGTTTTTGTGCTTTAATTGTCTTATCTCCAATTCTTCTAGTAATTGCAATCTTAGTTAGAGTGAAATTAGGAAGCCCAATTATTTTCAAACAAAAAAGACCTGGAAAAGATGAAAAAATATTTACTCTCTATAAGTTTAGAACAATGACTGATAGCAGAGATGAAGATGGAAATTTATTACCAGATTCAGAAAGACTAACAAAGTTTGGAAAATTTTTAAGAAGTACCAGTTTAGATGAACTTCCAGAGTTACTAAATATTCTAAAAGGAGATATGGCAATTGTAGGGCCAAGGCCACAACTTGTTAGAGATATGGTCTTCATGACAGACGAACAAAGAAAAAGACATATTGTAAGGCAAGGTTTAACAGGTTTAGCTCAAGTAAGTGGTAGAAACAATATTACTTGGGAAGAAAAAATCAATTATGATTTAGAATACATACAAAATATTACATTTATGAATGATGCAAAAATCATTTTAAAAACAGTAGGAAAAGTTTTTAAAAGAGAAGATATTGAAACAGATGGAATGGATACTGCAGAAGACTTAGGTGTTTATCTTTTAAGAACTGAGAAGATTAGTGAAGAAGAATTTGAAAAAAAGATGAAAGAGTTAGTATAATGGAAAAATTTAGTGTACTGATGTCTACATATGAGAATGATAATTCAGAATATTTTTTAAAAGCTTTGAACAGTGTAATTAATCAAACTGTTCTTCCAAATGAAATTATTATAGTAGTAGATGGACCTATTTCTGAAGAATATAAAGAAGTAATCGAAAACCAAAAAGATAAATATGACATAATCAAGCTTATATATTTAGAAAAAAATAGTGGTTTGGGGAATGCATTAAAAATTGGATTAGAGCAATGCACATATGATATTGTTGCTAGAATGGATAGTGATGATATTGCGAAAAATGATAGATTTGAAAAACAATTAAGAATATTAACGGATAGAACCGACATCTCTACAGTTGGTGGAAATATTTCAGAGTTTATTGATGATGAAAATAATATTATTTCTAGAAGAGTTGTTCCAGAAATAAATGAAGATATTGTTAAATATATGAAAAAAAGGTGTCCATTTAATCACATGACAGTTATGTTTAGAAAAAAAGATGTTCTTAGTGTTGGGAACTATATTGAATGGCATTATAATGAAGATTATTATCTATGGTTAAGACTATATTTAAATAATTATCAATTTTATAATATACAAGATGATTTAGTTAATGTTAGAGTTGGAAAGGATATGTACAAAAGACGTGGTGGATGGAAGTATTTTCAAAGTGAAAGAAATATTCAAAAATTTATGTTAAGCAATAAAATTATTTCACCAATTAGATATTTTATTAATGTTTGTGAAAGACTAATAATTCAGGTTTTTATGCCAAATTCCTTAAGAGGAATTTTATTTAGAAAAATAGCAAGGAAGAAAATCAATAGTTAATATTATGTTAGGAGTAAAGTATGCAATATTTATTATATGAATATGATGATAAAGCACAAAAAAATATTAAATGTACAGAGAATTTAAAAATAATAGAATTTATTCCTAAACTTTTTAAATTATATAAAGATATTGAGAAGAAAAGATTTAGAACAACTATTTTCAGATTCTATATTTCAATTTTAACTAAGAATAAAACAAAAATATATTTAGTATTAGATGAAAAAAATAGAATAGTTCATACGGCTTATATTATTTGTAATAATCTAAAATATCCATTTATACCTAAAAATAGTATTGCAATTGGACCTTGCTCCACAGAAGAATTTGCTAGAGGTAAAGGAATATATCCTTCTATATTATATCACATCGTATCAAATACAAATTATGATTCATATTATCTTGTAATTAAACCTGAAAACATAGCTTCAAGACATGGTGCCGAAAAAGCAGGTTTTATACTAACTAATAAAAAAATTGGAATAACAAAACTTTTTAAACGTTTTGTAGAAATTAAAAATTAAATGGAGAAATAAATATATGAATTTAATGCGTGATAATTTAGGAGATAAATATAATATATTAGATTTACAAAATCAGTTATT
>JAFUWA010000015.1 GCA_017477355.1 Clostridia bacterium | reverse complement strand
TCCCACTCCTCTCATGATTAATATTTTTAGCCGTTCAACTTTAAATATTATACCATGTTTGAGTGGGATTTTTTGTTACTCTGTTCAAAACTATAAGTTTCTTGTACCCCCAGCTTAGCTGGGGGTTTCCTCTTAAATTAAAAAGTGGAGACCCCCAGCTTGCGCCAGGGGCTCCGGTCAGACATCTCCAACCATTGGGTGAAATGGTTAGGATTTTAAGATTATCCTAAATTTTTTCTTGCTCTTTTGGGCAAATGAATCTCGATTTCCTCCTCGTCGATGACATGCGGAATCCGATAGGTCCTGCCCCAGTTGCGTATCTGGTATCTGGGCTCTTCGTTCTCTCCATAAAACTCTCTGCCACCCTGAATATAGTGTTCTTCCGGTGGTTCCTCTTGCTCAAGCTTGTCCTTGTAGTTTTTACCTACAAAGAAGCCTACTGCACCGACAATCATCGTAATACCAAGATAGCGCAGAATCCGGAAAAAGCTGATACCTACTTCCAGAAGTGCACTCCAACCTTTGTATGCCCACGTGATAGGGCTGTGAAGTGCAATCAGGGCAACGCTCAAGGCGCTTATCACGCTCAAGATGCTTATTGCCTTTCTAATGTTCCTACGCCTACTCCGACGCCGATCAGTCTCTTCCTCGTTCACACTCACAAGGGTTTTTCTGTACGCGTAGACAAGCACAGCAAACATCAAGATGATGCCGCACAGGTATACGGTTGTCCCAGTCGAAACCGGAACGATGAGAGAGAAGCCACCAAGGAGCCATCTCAGGATGGTAGGGCCCGCAAGGAGCACCAAACCCACAATCAGTAATGCTGTCGCGATAGTCATAATAGACCTCCATTCTTTGTCTTCCTGTTACCATTGCTTACGCTTGCATTTGTTTTCACCCATAAACAAATTTGCAAGGCTATCTCTATTGTAGCACATCTATAGAGATTATGTCAAATACACCAAAAAGGGAAAATGGGACGTATGACTTTTCCCAAAATTTAGGGAAAAGTCATACGTCCCATTTTCCTATTTTCCTATTTAACTTATTCTCTTATTTTAGTTTGCTTTCACCTGTTGCATAATCAATCTCCACTCCTGGTTGATTATTGTATACATAAACATTAAATTCTACACCTTCTCCTCTATCTTCAACAGATTCAGCTTCCATTTGAACTCCACTTGCTACTAAGTTATTCCCTTGAAAAATTGGAGTTACCCTATATAATACATGGTTTTCCGTCTCTTTAATATAATTAGCTACCTCATTTTCAAATGGAAGCATTCCTTGTACATTTAAGTATCTTGTTCCTGTAATTAAGTTCTCTTTATTAGCATTTTCTGCAGTTAACTGGTATCCAATTAAATGACATCTATTATAAAGATACTTTCCATCCACAAAATCATATTTTGCAGTATGCCAACCGGCTTGGCTTTACACTTCCAATTGCTCCTCTCTCTTCTGTTGGCATTGTATCAATACTTACATTAGCAAAAGCAACACCGCATCTTCCTAAACTATCTAATTCACTATAAGATTCAAAACTTATTTCTGTAAAATATTTTTCTTCAAAATCAGGAATATTTTCGTTAATGACAACATAAGGTGTGCTTTCATCAAACTCTGGAATTTCTTCCATACTAAATGAAATTTGCGTACTGCCCGTTTTTCCTTGGGATAGTATGCTTTCTTTTGGTATAAATTTACTAGCAACAAAAAAGATTGCTAACATTATGATTAGTAATATTAATTGTTCTAAACTATCTATTTGCTTACGTTTTCTTCTTCCCATTTGTTTCTTACCCTTCTCTTTTGAATTTCTAAAATTATTCTATCTTAAATCTTTTTAAAAATCTATAGTTTTTCACAGATTTTTTTTATTAACATAAACTATCTAAAAAGGAGGTAATTCATTATGTGTAATAACAGATATATTAATAATAGTTTTAACAACAATACAGCTAATTTTGATGATGATTCAGGATTGACCAGTTATGCTAGTTTGCCAACTAATTTAAGATATGGAAATGCTTATGTTCCAGTTCAAACCTTTAGAACTGTTTATTCTCCTGCAGAAGGATTAAGAAATGGAACAATGTTTCCAGAACTTTTAAGTTCTTACTACCCTAATCAATCTTTAGCTGAAATAAGCTATTTAAGAAATTATAATGAAAGAGGGTGTCGTATCTAATGGAAGAAGAAAAATTGAATAAAGAAGCACTAATGCAAAAAATTATGGAATATAAATTTGCTATTAATGACATGGCCTTATTTTTAGATACAAATCCTTGTAATTCAAATGCCTTAAAAAAGCACAATGAATATGCAGAAAAATATCAAGAATACAAAGAATTGTATGAATCTAAATTTGGTCCTCTTTGTATCGATACGACAACAAATTCATGGGAAAAATGGGTTTATGAACCTTGGCCATGGGAAAGGAGCATTAGATAATGTGGACTTATAATAGACATTTGCAATATCCTATCAATATCAAGCATAGAGACCCAAAACTTGCCAAAGTCATCATCAGTCAATATGGTGGTCCAGATGGAGAACTAGGTGCTTCTCTTCGTTATTTATCTCAAAAATTTGGAATGCCAGATTCCAAATCAAGAGCTGTTTTAAATGATATAGGAACTGAAGAACTTGCTCATTTAGAGATGGTAGGTACCATTATTCATCAATTAACAGATGGAGCAACTACCAAAGAATTAGAAGAAGCTGGTCTTGCAGATTACTATACTGACCACCGGTTGGGGCGTTTACCCTCAATCTGCTGCTGGATTTCCTTGGAGTGCAGCTACTATTGCTATAAAAGGAGATCCTATTGCTGATTTAACTGAAGATTTACGGTGCTGAACAAAAAGCAAGAGCAACTTATGAAAAATTAATCGATTTATGCAAGGATAACCACGAAGTTACTGATGTTTTAAAATATTTAAGACAGAGAGAAATTGTTCACTTTCAAAGATTTGGTGAAGCATTAAATGGCGTACAGGAAAAACTAGCTCAAAAGAAATTTTATATGGATAATATGGGTGAAATTTTAAAAAATAATCAAAACTAATAATTATTAACGGTTTCTTACCTTGTATTTTAGTTGGATTTATGCTATAATCTTTTTATGTTAAGTTTTACCATTTGCGTTATGTCAGAGCGCAAATACCTTATTGGAATGCCAAAGGAGAGTATGAATGATGAAAACTGACATCAACGAAATCTGGTTGATCTATGCTCCCGAGTCTGACGTCCTGGTCCCAAGCGACCAATTCGCGCGCCTCCTGGAAGAAGAAGGTATCGTGAAGATTACCAAGATGAGCATCAATCAAACGCTAGTAAAGTATTACACGGAATCCCCCATCTCCATGGAAACTGTTGACAAAGTCGACAAGAAGCTTCGTTCGGAGAACTTCATTGTCACCGAATTCGAACACGTAGGTGACACCGCAAGGTTCCGTCTGTTCTAACTGTATCTGACAACACAACAAAACTTAACATTCATCTGACACGAAATAGAGCATTGTTTACTCGTTAAACAGTGCTCTTTTTCGTATCATTTTTATTCCAATAACTTCCTTTGATTTCAACTTTTTTTAATGCTATTATTCTTTTAGTAAGTTAAGTTTAATCTGGAGGTTCTTATGAAATTTCATTTAAGTCAAAAAAATTTAAAATTAATTATCTGTTTTGAAATTTTTTCTTTTATTCTTGCTTTAATTGGAATCTTACTTCTTTATATTCATTTAAAATTTTACATAGATAGATTTCTTTATAAAATGGGAATTCGTATTTTTCAAGCTGGACTAGTTGCAGGAATTTGCTCTTTTTGTTTCGGTGTATTCTTTAATGGAGTTCAAAAAAATTTAATCAAATAAAAAATTTCGAAGCTGCCAGATGTGCTCTAGCAGCTTCGGGGTGAATATTCAGTTTTCAGTTTCAACCAATTCCAACTCAAATCCGTCGGTCTGATTTACGATATGAGCGCCTGCTCCAAATCGCTTTGCATCAAGGATTCTGTTTTCAAAAAGAGGAATCGGTTCTGTCCAACCATTGGACTCTTCAAAAAGTTCTGGAAACATCCTAATTTTAGCTTCCACAACCTGAAGGCCCTTCTGCGCTGGAACAAAATGGTGCTTTACTTTGTTCTCTTCTGTTTTTCTCTTAAGCTCGCCGATCTCGACACCGCTATAAGAAATCTTATACTTTTCTTCCATCGCATTCACCTCCAAAACAAGTTTGACCCGTTGTTTTACCAACTACGTCTTTTTTATTATAACACACTTTTTTATTAGATTCAAATTTCATATCACAAGTTATCCCCCTGTTCTGAGCCATCTAAATCAATCTCATTTTTGATTCGACTTAAATCTGCTTCCATCTGTTGTCCGAAGACGTACTTGTTCGGCAGTCCTGACGCCTTCTGTTTTTCCTTTATTTAAGATACTTAGCAGGAAATCAAAACCCGGCTCGTGTTTTTCACTTTGATCCATCATTATTTCTTCATCTCCCATTACAATTGCCATTTCTTTTCCTCTTTCCTCATATGCTTTTTTGGCAACTCCTTTTACCAAATCTGGAAGTTTAGCATGAATTCTTTCTTCTACAACTCTGAAAGCAGCTTCTATATCAAGAGTTTCTCTTAAGCTTTCATAAAAATCATATACTTCATCATCTTCGCACAATATCTCCAATGTATCTCTCCACATTGATCCTAATCCACCATCTGATTTACTTACAAATGTTCCTATTTTAGGACTAACCGTATCGCATTCTTCTCCAATTTCTCCCATTTCTAAGAAAAATTGCAATATTTCTGGATCACGCTCTAACAGTAAAGAAAATTCATTATCAAAACACGGACTAAGTTCTAATTTTCCATCTTCTCTTTGAATAAATGCAATATTTTCTGGATGTTTGTCTCCATCAATGACTTTTAGAGCAAATACTAGTCTTTTTTGATATTCTCTTATTATATGTTCAATCTCTTCTTGAGAATACCCCGCATCTTCTAATCTCTTGGTTAATCTTTCTATTGTAAAATCATATTTTACTGTTTCTTCGTATTCAAGGCTTTCTAAAAATTCTTCTTCTGTCGTATATTCTACTTTAGGTTCATCCCCTATCAAATCATGAAGTGTTAGTAAATCTTCTCTTTCTAAATCTAACATTGCTTCTGATAAAACTCCATATGTATAAGTTCCATCTTCTCCAAGAATTTTTACAATATCATAATGAGCAACTGGAATTCCAGCTTGTTTTGCTAATTCTTCAATGATCAATTCCGCATACATTGAAAAATTCTCTACAGCATTTCCTCTAATTAGTACTTTTTTACCATTAAAATCAACCCAGTTTTTAATTCTCTCAGCTGTACCCTTTTTCTCACGTGACTCTGCAGTTAATTGAATTCCCGCTTTAGACAAATCAATAAATCCATTTTCATCTCTGAATTGTTCTAAGTCTTCTAAAGAATATTTACTTTTTATAAACATTGTTTCCTTTACTTCTGACATAAATTCTTTACCCTCTTCTATTGTATATTTTAAAAAATTTTATTAATTTTGGATAATCCCATTTTCTTTTGATAATCTATTTGATTGTTTCTATAAACTTCTTTTAACTTTTCTCTCTGTTCTTCGTCCTTTTCCCAGTATTTCAAATTCAAAATACTAATAATAATCAATGTATCTCTTAACAAATTCATTTCCTCAATTGGAATATTTGGATTAATGTTAGGATGATAATCTAAATTTTGATTTTTTTCAAAAAAATCAAGCAACTTTTTTGGAATTTTTGTTTTAAACTTTTCCCCTAATATGTCTAATATTTGATTTACTTCGGTATAGGCATTTCTTAGACTTAATTCCATAATCCATTCTCCAATTTATATTCGTATATATTATTAATATCATAAAACCCTTTTTTATACAAGAGAAAATAAAAAGAAAAATGGGAAACAATCATCGTTCCCATTTTTCTTTTTACCTTTTATCCATTTCTTCTTTAAACATCTTATTTAATAATTGTGGATTTGCTTTTCCTTTTGTCTCTTTCATTGCTTGTCCAACTAAGAAACCTAGAGCCTTATCTTTTCCAGCTTTGAAATCAATAATTGATTGTGGATTATTATCTAATATCTTAGTTACAATTTCTTTAATTGCTCCTTCATCAGAGATTTGAATCCATCCTTTTTCTTCCACAATTTTATTTGGAGATTTAGGATTCTCAAACATTTCCTCTAATACCTTTTTAGCAATCGCAGATGAAATTTTTCCATCATCAATTAGTTTGACAAGTTCTCCTAGTTCCTCACCTGTAAATGGAATTTCATCTGGTTCTTGTTCTTTTTCATTTAAAATTCTTGCAATATCAGACATAATCCAGTTACTTACAGATTTAGGATTATTGCAAACTTTAATTGCTTCTTCAAACATATTAGAATAATATTTTGAAGATGTAACAATATTCGCAGCTTTCATTGAAAGCTCATAGTCAGATAAATATCTTTTCTTTCTACTTTCAGGAAGTTCTGGTAATGCGTTTCTAATATTATCAATATACTCATCTGTTAAGATAATTGGAGCTAAATCTGGATCTGGAAAGTAACGATAATCTTGTGCATCCTCTTTATCTCTCATTGGGAATGTTTTTCCAGAAATATCATCCCATCTTAAAGTTTCTTGATGGATAACTCCTCCCTCTTCTAAAACTTCAATTTGACGACTAGCTTCATACTTAATTGCTCTTACAATACTTCTAAATGAACTCATATTTTTCATTTCTGTTCTAGTTCCAAGCTTATCACCCTTTTTTCTAACAGAAACATTGACATCCGCTCTTAAAGAACCTTCTTGCATCTTACAATCTGAGACTTCGATATATTCAAAAATAGATTTTAATTTTCTCATATACGTCTCTGCTTCTTCTGCACTTCTCATATCTGGTCTAGAAACCACCTCAATTAGTGGAACTCCAGCTCTATTTAAATCTACAAAGCTTCCTCTTCCATACTCATCATGATTTAATTTTCCAGCGTCTTCTTCTATATGAATTCTTTCAATTTCTATTACTTTTTCTTCACCATTTTCAAGTTCAATATTTACTTTTCCATCATGACAAAGAGGCAAATCAAACTGAGAAATCTGATATGATTTTGGTAAATCTGGATAGAAATAATTTTTTCTATCATTTTTACTTACTTTTGTTATTTCACAATTTGTAGCAAGCCCTGCTTTTACTGCATATTCTACTACTTTCTCATTTAATACTGGTAAACTTCCAGGAAGTGCCATACAAACTGGGCAACAATGTGTATTAGGTTCTCCTCCAAAATCTGTTGGACAAGAACAGAATATTTTTGTTTTGGTAGAAAGCTCGCAGTGAACCTCTAGACCAATTATTGTTTCATAATCTTCTTTCGCCATCTAAAACTCTCCTTACATATATTGTTTTATTTCAATATAATTATTTCTAAATATTATAATCTCTATTATAATTATTATTGGTATTAATTTTCTTAAAAATTTTACTTTATTAAATTTTCTAAACAAAACAAACAAGATAATATTAATAATTATTAAAACTCCAAATTCAATTAGACTTTTAGATAAATATTGTTTATGTTTTAGTTCTTCTAATAATTTTATAGCATTATCAATAAGTTCTTGACTTCTTTGGGAATTATCTCTATCAAATCCTGGATCTGGAATTGTATTTTTGGACATACTAATTCTTAACTTCAACATATATTGGTTAATCAAAAATATTAAATCAACAAATACCTTTATTATCAATGTTAATACACAGAATCCATTTTTCAAATCTTGTTTATTTTTTTCTTTATCCATATTAATACTCATATAAATCATCCCATCCATTCTATTATTTCTTAAATGTTGGTTTATTTTATCTAAAATTAGTATTTTGATCATAAGTATAAACATCTTTTAAAACTTTGTCTTCTTTTTGGATGAATTGTTTTAATCTTCGCCCCATATAATTTGCAAATGCGCTATATGTTTTCTTTGATTTTTCTAATCTATTTTCTATTCCTTTTTCTGTGCCTTTTCTAATATCTTCATAAGTATTTTCATCTAACTCTAAAATTTCTTTTAATTTACCTTTTCTAATAAACCAAGTATTTAACCTTCTAATATCATTTGGATTAACAAAATAAACTTTGGATGCTTCTGGCATTGTGTCATAATGATATCTTCCTGTTCGTACAATAAAACTCATTGTTCCAGAATAAGGCAATTCTATACATTTTAATTCATCATTCTCTAAATAATAGATAATTAGATAAAAAATAATCTTATACCTATCTTCAAAAGTAATTTTTAAAAGACTATTTATTGACGTTCTAATATCTACTAAGTTCTCAAAATCAATTTTCTTAATTCCATTTTTATCAATAATTAACTGTCTATTTTTGATTTCTAGATTCCAACTATACTTTTTGATTAGTAACTTTTCAAAAATTTTTAGATTAATAGTTATGATGCCGTACGAAAATAGGAATTGGAAGACAAAATAGCAATACCTCATGTGCGGTATCTATTGGACCATCTATAAATTGAAATACAATAGATACAATAACGATTAGTAATAAAGTTATCATCCAAAAGCTTGGCTTTGACATATAATTTTTTATATACCAATCTACAAATTTTAAAGAATCAAACTGCATTTTTGTCTCACCTTTTTTAGCTTTAACAAAATAATCATTACATTGAAATTGATTATCTCTAACTTCTTCTACAAACGACCAGAAAGAAGTTGCATCTATATATTTTTCTCTTATTTCTTTTTCCATAAAAACACTCTTTTATCTAATCATAATATTATTTCTATTTCTTAAATGTTGGTTTATTTTCTCTAAAATTAGTGTTTTGTTCATAAGTATAAGCTGCTCTAAAGATTTTTTCTTCTTCAAAACTATTTCCAACTAATAAAAATCCGATTGGTAATCCATTTGAATCTAATTTAGCAGGAACATTCATTCCAGGAAGCCCTGCAATATTAACTGATACTGTACAAATGTCTGCCATATACATTTCTAGTGGATTATTTGATTTCTCTCCTAACTTAAACGCTGTTGTTGGAGATGTTGGCGTTAAAATCAAATCATATTTTTCAAATAATTTATCATATTCATTTTTAATAAAAGTTCTTACTTTTTGAGCTTTCTTATAATAAGCATCGTAGTATCCTGATGAAAGTACATAAGTTCCTAAAATAATTCTTCTCTTTACCTCAGGACCAAATCCTTCTGAACGAGAATTTTTATAAATATCTTTTAAATTCTCAAAATTTTCTGTACGGTATCCATAGCGAATTCCATCAAATCTTCCTAAATTTGAACTTGCTTCTGCACAAGCAATAATGTAATATGTTGCTAATGAATATTTTCCAACATCTAAAGAACATTCTTCTACTTCTGCTCCTAGCTCTCTATATTTTTCTGCTACTTCTAAAATAGCATTTCTTACTTCTTCACTTACACCTTCTGCCAAAAATTCTCTTGGAAGACCTATTTTCATTCCTTTTACATCATTTACCAAAGATTTTGTATAATCCACCTTTTCACGTCTTGATGAAGTTGAATCTTTTTCATCATGCCCTGCAAGTATATTTAAAAGAATTGCAGAATCTTCAACATCTTTTGAAAATGGACCAATTTGGTCTAAAGAAGATGCAAAAGCAACTAATCCGAAATCTAGAAACTAACCCATAAGTTGGTTTTAATCCAATAACTCCACAAAGAGAAGCTGGCTGACGAATACTTCCTCCTGTATCTGATCCTAAAGTAGCTGGTGCCATATCAGCAGCTACAGCAGCAGCAGAACCACCAGAACTTCCTCCTGGAACTCTTTCTAAATCCCATGGATTATGTGTTGTGAAAAATGCAGAATTTTCTGTAGAACTTCCCATTGCAAACTCGTCCATATTTAATTTTCCTAAAAAAATCATTTCTTGTTTTTTCAAATTCTCAATAACTGTTGCATCATATGGAGATTCATAATTTTCAAGCATTTTTGAACTACAAGTTGTTTTTGTTCCTTTGATATTCATATTATCTTTAATACCAATAGGGATACCTGCAAATCTTCCTAATTTCTCTCCTGCTTTTCTTCTTTCATCTATCTTTTTTGCCTGAGCTAAAGCCTCCGCTTCCATTAAAGATACATATGCTTTTACTTCATTATCTTTTTCTTTAATTCTATCAAAATAGCTTTTTACGATTTGCTCTGATGTTGTATCGCCTTTTTCAAGCATATCTGCTAATTCATGTATCGTATATTCATAAAGTTTCAAAATTGTTTCCTCCTTGTATTAGTATAGAGATTATTAATTAATAACCTTTGGAATTCT
Organism: Clostridia bacterium; assembly: GCA_017477355.1. Lineage (GTDB taxonomy): Bacteria > Bacillota > Clostridia > TANB77 > CAG-508 > Scatovivens. The sequence continues at coordinate 10,947 of JAFUWA010000015.1, read as the reverse complement.
AAACATTCCTTCATCTTGACTTGGTGCATTTTTCAAAAGTTCTTCTTTTGAAATACTTTGTTTTACTTCGTCTTTTCTAAAAACATTATATTCTCCATTAATTCCTACTGTTTCCTTAATATCATCAGTATTTAAGTTATTAACTATCTCAGCAAACTCTAAAATATCAGTCATATCATTTGCATATTTTGCAATTTCTTCTTCTGATAGATTTAAACTTGCAAGTTTTGCAATATGGATAATTTCTTCTTTACTAATTGCCATATCTTTATTTCCTTTCTCCATAAAAATCTTTTATATTATATAATAAAAGAAATAAAAAAACAAGCGATAAATCAAGATTTACCGCTTATTTTTCATTTTATTCATTCTTATTTATTTCCCATTTTATTTTTTCTTAAAAATGTAGGGATATCTAAATTGTCTGATGAATTATCTACTGAAGATGTTGTCGCAGTTTGAACATTGCTACTTCTCTTTCTCCAAGCATCAGCAACAATTCCTTCGTATCCAGTATTTCCTGCTCTATCGCTATCTTTCTCAAATCCTGTTGCAATAACTGTAATCTTGATTTCATCTCCCATAGAATCATCTGTTACTGTACCGAAAATGATATTAGCTTCTGGATCTGCACTACGTTGTACTAATTCTGCAGCTGTATTTGCTTCTAATAATCCAACATCACTTCCACCTGTAATATTGATAATAACACCTCTTGCTCCTTCGATAGAAGTTTCTAATAATGGACTTTGGATAGCTTGTTTTGCAGCATCTTCTGCTCTGTTTTCACCACTAGCAATACCGATACCCATATGAGCCATACCTTGATTTAACATAATTGTTTTAACATCAGCAAAGTCTAAGTTGATTAAACCAGGAACTGCAATTAAATCTGATATACCTTGAACACCTTGTCTTAAAACATCATCAGCCATTCTAAAAGCTTCAATCATTGATGTTTTTCTATCAATTACTTGTAATAACTTATCATTTGGAATAACTACTAAAGTATCAACTTTACCCTTTAGACTAGCAATACCACGCTCAGCTTGAGCTAATCTTTTTTTACCTTCGAATGTGAATGGTTTAGTAACAACACCTATTGTTAAAATTCCTAATTCTTTTGCTGCTTGAGCAACAACTGGGGCTGCACCTGTTCCAGTTCCTCCACCCATACCAGCAGTAACAAATACCATATCAGCACCTTTAATAATTTCTGCGATTTCTGCTTTGTTTTCTTCTGCTGCTTGAGCTCCGATATCTGGGTTAGCACCAGCACCTAATCCTCTAGTTAGCTTTTCACCTATTTGCAATTTAGTAGTTGCTTTTGATTTGTTAAGATCTTGCTTATCCGTATTTAAAACGATAAATTCAACGTTTTTGATACCAGCTTCAATCATTCTGTTTACTGCATTATTTCCTGCACCACCAACTCCGATTACTTTAATAGTTGCTGTTCCGTCCATATTATAATTTAAATCATCCATATCCATTATCATTAGGTGATTCCTCCTTTAATTAAAATATATATTTAATAAAAATTAAAACCTAAACTTATTACACTATACTATATTACTCATTTCAACCGAAATAATCAATAGCTTTTCTAAAATTAAGAATAGAAAAATTCTTTTATTTTTTCTATTAAATCTCTGAAAATATGTGTTTCTGTTCTAGCATCAATATTACTTGAAACTGTTTCTGCATAAGGTCTAGAAGCAATATATCTAACTAAAGCATAGCTTGTTCTATAGGTAGACTTAATTGTACTAATTAATCTTCCAGTTGAAATCTTTACTGGAATATTCAAAATTATTTTTCCAGCCATATCACTTTTACTGATATTAACAATTCCCTCTCCTGTCAGAACGACGTCATTAATAATTGGTTTTAAACCTCTTGAAGTAATGTCTTTATTAATTAATGTAAATATTTCTTCTATTCTAGCTTCAATAATTTCTATCAATTCAGAACTCTTTATCGTCTTATTTTTGCCATCAATATCTTTGCAAGTATTTAAACTGATATTATTATCATTATCAATATAAGATTTCAAAGCTAATCCATATTGACGTTTTAATTTATCAGCTTCATCTCTAGAGATATTCAAGCAATAAGCAATATCACTTGTAATATTATCTCCGCCAAGATTAATTGTATTGCTATAGATGTAAGATGATCCAGAAAACACTCCAATTTCCGTATTTCCAGCTCCAACATCTAATATCATTACATTTTCTTTCAACTCATTTGTATCAAGAACCAAATTTCTCTCTGCAAGAGTAATTGGAACAATTCCGTCAATCTCAATTCCAATTTTTCTAAAAATTGAAACCAACTTTTTCTTATATTCTTTTTCCGCCAAAATAATTTGAGCAGTTAAAGTAAGATTAGAGCTAAATTTACCAATAGGATCTGCAACTACTTTACCGTCGTCTAAGATAAACTTGTCTGGTACAATATCTATTAATACTTTATCTTCTGGGATTTCTATATCTCTAACTTGCATAATGCTTGATGTCACATCTTTAATTGTTATTCCGGCAAATTTATCTTTTGTGTCTTTTACGATACTGTTCTGTACAATCGTTGTATACTTTCCAGGAATTGTTGTATATGCTGAATTAATCTTTAAATTTGAGATTTCTTCAGCTTCTTGTATTGTTTTAGAAACAGCAGAACTTACAGCTTCATCATCAACAATTACGCCTTTTTGTATTCCAGAGCATTTGCAATTTGTACTACAAATAATTTCAATTTGATTGAAATTATTTACTTCGCCAACAACTGTACTGACCTTAGAGGTTCCAATATCGATTCCAACTATTATATCCCCTACTGCCAAAAAGCTCCCCTCCATTTTCTGTATTCTTTTTTATTTTTCTTCGATATGCGATAAGAATATTACATTTTGGACAAAATGTCAAGAGAATTTGATACTTTTTTGTAAAATAATTGTTACCTTTTTGTAATCTTCTTTTGTACCAAATTCTCTTGAACCTTATTATATCAATACTTTATTTATTTTTAATCTTTTTTCTCTTCTTTTAACTCTTCTACGCCTTCAGTGGCAGCCTCTTTTTTCTTCCTTCTATTTTCTAACATATTAGACCATTTTTCCAGATAATATCTTCTAATAATTGCTAAATTAGTAAACATTCTTCCAACAAAAACAATAATTGCTGCTAAATAAATATCTACATTCAATTTTTCTCCTAAAATTGCTAATAATATAGAAAGAATTGCATTTCCAAAGAATCCTGTTAAAAAGATTGGTAAATCAAAATTCTTTTTGATTGTTGCCACAATTCCACCAAATACAGAATCTAATGCTGCAATAATCGCGATTGCTAAATAGTTTGAATATGTATAAGAAACAATTGGACTGTTAAATCCCACCAATGCTCCCAATAAACATCCAACAATAATTGCAATATATACCATTTCCTTTTCCTCCTACTCATCTATTCTTGACGCATATTTATATTCTAAAGTTCCATCATATTTTAAAATCGTTATGTTGTTGTCTAGAACGTAACTTGCAACTTTTCCTGCTGATTCCATAGAATCTAAAAATCCATATTTGATGCTAATACTACTTTCCAGATATTTTTGATTTCCAATTGCTTTGATTACATAAGGTGATTCAACTCTTGCAATTCCACCTGATTTTGTTGTATTAATCATAATAAATTTATAATTCACATTTGAAATATCAGTAAGTGAAACAATTCTTTGATCATTAATTGAGATGGCTTCTGCTCCTGCAAGCTTCAACTCATTAATTAAAGACATAATATCTTCAGCAGTTATTTGCATTTTATCAGTATCTTCCAATGTAACAATAATTCCAGGTCCTGTAACATCTGTATAACCAGCAATTGTTTCTGCCTCATTTACTTCTCTTGCCAATAATTCTGAAATATTATTATTCTCTTCAATTTCTTTGCTATATTCTTCTATTTTTTGATCATCTTCTTCAATTTTCAATTTTGCATCTTCATATTTGCTTTTCCAACTTGCAAGCTCTGTACGAAGTTCTGCTTCTCTCATCATTTCAATTCCTGCAATATCTGTCTCTGTTACTGTTTTAAACTGGATAACCATTGTAAGTCCTAATACAAAAGATGTAATTGCAATTGATATAATTAAACTTTTGCTAGCTTTTTTTATTTTCATGTTTTTCCCTCATTTTCCAATTTATCTTATATAATCTCTTGTAAAAATTCCATCAAATCTCGGAATTACCACCGTGTCAGATCTTTTTATATCCACTTTGATCCCTGCTTTTTTCATCTGACTTAATGTTCTTCCATTCATAGAAACAGCTCCATCTAAAAAGGCTTTTGATCCAATTGCTCTTATTTCAAATGGGTTTCCTATTTTTTCATCATTTACTTTAATTACATTTCCTATACAAGTAATTGCTGTTGTACTAACAATTCTTTGCTCATTAATTGAAATTGCTTCTGCTCCTGCAATACACAAGTCATTTACAATTGCTTTTAAATCACTATCATGAACAACTGAAGCCATTGCTGAAATACTATTTGTTTCTTCTCCATCTTCAAGTCTTATGATAATTCCTTCTCCCTGAAGAGCAGTTAAGCCTATCTCTGCATTTACATCATCTAATCTTTCAGATAATTCACTAGAAGTACTATCATTTACAGATACACTAGCAATTAAATTATCTAACTCTTTCTCTTTACCTTCTAGTATCTTATATTGCTTTTCGTATTTTTCTTTCATTTCTAGAACACTATCTCTTAACTCTTTTTCACTCATTGTTCTAGCTGCCTGTGTTCCACTCTGGCTAACCGTTTTTACTTGTATAAAAATACCAATTGTTAACAAGAAACACATTGCCCCAAGCAATACTGCTATCTTTTTATTTTTCATTTGCCCCTCCTATTATTGTTCTCTAAAATAGACATATCCTTCATCTAAATTTCCATTAATATATATGATTCCTGTATTACCAGCTTCAGATTCTAAAATTTTTTTCATATATAAAACCTTTGTATTCATATCGCTTCCATCTCCGAGATATACCTCTTTCCCGTCGTTATCTAAGTGCAAAATAAAATTTTTCTTATCTGTTACATCAATAGAAGTTATGACATTTTCTATATTATTACTCCTTATAGTCGAAATGATATTATTAACAGTGTCTAATTTTTCTAAATCATTTTGGTTCAATCTAATTTTACTATTTCCTATTGATAATTCGGAAAAATCTGTTGTAAGTCCAATCATGATTGGAGTTCCATTATGATTAGTATTTACTTCCAAAATATATCCTTCGCTATCAATATAAATATATTCTCCAGCATAGTTAATCATATATGTTGGCTTTCTTTGTGAAATTTGAATTTTTACTTTTCCGCTTAAATTTCTTTCTAATTTAGCATCTTGAATATATGGATTCTCTTCTATTCTTTTTTCGATTTCACTTCTTCTCTCTTTGTAAAGCTTGTCTCCCACCTTTATATTAGCAAGAGTTAATACTTGTTCTTTTGTAATTCTAGCATCTTCCCCTTTTTCAATATCAGAAACTTGTATCTCCACATCAATACTTCTAACTGTAGGTAAAATTCTAATTGCCAAAAATCCAATTATGATAACAACAATAAAACCAATCACAATAAGTTTCATGCTTACTTTTTTCTTTTTCTTATTTTCTTTAGGCTTTTTTCCTGTTATCCTTTTCAAACCAAAATTCTCCTTTGTTTATATCTATCTGAGGAGGCTTTATCAGCCTCCATCATTATTTTTAAGTTTTATTGTTTTTGTAATTGGATATCTGCTCCCAATTGTCTTAATTTTTGATCAATTTTATCATATCCTCTTAAAACATATTCCGCATCATCCACTTGTGTTTGACCTTTTGCACAGAGTCCAGCTAATATTAGTGCAGCTCCTCCTCTTAAATCTGTTGACTTTACTACTGTTCCAGACAACCTTCTTCTCCCCTCAATGATTAAAAGATTTCCTTCTTGTTTAAATCTTGCGCCTAATCTTGATAACTCTCCAGCATATTTAAATCTATTTTCAAAAATATTTTCTGTAATAGTCGAAGTTCCTTTTGCTATCATTAACAAACTTCCGAATATTGCTTGCATATCTGTTGGAAAACCAGGATATGGTAAAGTCTTTATTTCTAACTTATTCGGTCTTTTTGTCATCTTCAGTGTAACTGAATTTTTATCCACTATAACAATACATCCTGCCTCTTCCAATTTGTATAAAACTGGTTTCAGATGTTCTGGATTTACCTTATTTAATTTTACATTTCCTCTTGTCATACAACCAGCGACTAAATAAGTTCCAGCTTCAATTCTATCTGGCATAATATTATAAGAAATATCCTTTAAATCTTCTCTACCAATTATCTTAATAAAACTTGTTCCTGCCCCACTAATACTCACTCCCATTTTAATTAAGAAATTGCATAAATCGACAATTTCAGGTTCTCTAGCAGCATTTCCTATTGTAATAATTTTCCCATTTGTTAAACATGAAGCTAAAATAATATTTTCTGTTGCTCCAACACTAGGAAAATCAAGATGAATCTGCACACTTTGGATTTCCTCTGTGCTACATTCAATTCTACCTTCATTTTCTGTTATTCTAATCCCCATCTTTCGAAAACTATTTAAGTGTAAATCAATCGGTCTACTTCCAATATCGCATCCACCTGGATAAGAAAAACTAGCTTTTCCAAATCTTGATATTAGACTTCCAACTAAAATAACAGAAGACCTCAATTTTCTCATTAATTCTTCTGGAATCATTTTCAATTGCATCTGACTCGAATCAAGAACTAACTTATTTTTATTTCTTTTTATTTTACAATTTAAATGTTCTAAAATTTTAACTGTGACATTGATATCTTCAATTTCAGGAACATTATAAAGTTTTACAATTCCTTTATTTAAAATACTTGCTGCCAAAATTGGAAGACTTGCATTTTTAGAACCAGAAATATCAATTTCACCATTTAGCCTTTTACCACCATTTATTATGTAGCTATACATATTTACTACCTTCCCTTCATAATATTTTCTTATACATATTATGAAGATTTTACATAAATAGTGATTCTAAAAAATTTCCAAAGAGATTATATAACAAAAAGTAGAATTTATCAATGTTTTTTAAGCAAAAAAATAACTCTTTGTCTCCAAAGAGTTATTTCATCTTTTAATTATTTAATATCTTTATTCATTCTTTCTATTTTAATATAAATTACTAATGATATAAATATTACTCCGATAATAATTCTAGCTAATGCATTACTATCTGTTCCAGTATAAGGCATATCATCTCCAGATTCATTTACAACTCTAATCGCATTATTTTGTGGTACTGTATTGTTTACTGGAGTTGTATTATTCACTGGTACAATAAGTGTATTATTTACTGGAGTTGTATTATTAACAGGAATTGGTGTTGGTACTATGTTTCCAGGCTCAACTTGAATTGGCGTTACATTTGCATTTGGATTTGTTTGAACTGGATCTGCTGCAGTTTCAGTTCCTATTGTTACCATTGTTGATACCGGAGAAGACATAATCTCATCACTACTATTTGATACGATAATCGTGGATAGTTTTACTTCACCTTGAGTTCCATCTGCTAAACCAGCTTTTGTTTTTAAAGAAATTTGCATAATTTCTTCATCACCTTTTAAGAAAGTTGGTCTATGTAGTAAAACTTTTCCAGTTCCAGTTGCATAACTTGGTACCCAACCATTAACTCCATCTACACTCGAATCTGTTAATGTTTCAAACACATTTGTATCATATGATAAATATGCTGAAAAACTATTGATTCCATTCTCTCCTACATTCAATTGTGATAAACTAACTGTAATTAAAACCTCATTTCCAGAAACAATTTTTCCCTCTGGCTTCTTTGACATTGTAGTGTTAAAACTGTAATTAGCTGCTGTAGCTGTCACTGGCAAAAGAGCTATAATTAACATCATCAATAATGATAAAATTAAAAACTTCTTCTTCATATATGATTTCTCCTTCTACTATTATAGTATAATCTTTAAGTCCGCAAAAATCAAGCTTTTTATTATTATATTTACTTTACATTTATGTAACATAAAAAGTGTATTTTTTTCATTATACATTGTAAGTATAACACATTTTTATTTAAATTTCAAGTTTTTCCAGCATTTTCCAGTTCATTTGTACAATTTCATTTTTTTGTAACAAAAATATTATCAAAATTTAACACAAATTCTATGTATTTTTCTTTGCTTTTTATTTATAATTAATAGTGTTATCGTAACAAAAGGAGAAGAAAATTGATAAACAAAAGATTTTTAAAACGAGATGGAATTGTCCTTGATAGACAGCTTTCTGTCTTAGAAGTTAATAAAATTGCAGCAATTATTTCTGAGAGAATTTGCTCCACATTTCCAGAGCATGGAATTATTAAGTCAGAGTTATTTATTTCACTTTCAAGAATTCATATGTATTTGGCAGAATTCAAAGACTGTTCTGCCGCAAAATACGACTACAAGAATAATGCTATTTATTTTCAAAAAGATATTGATTTTGATAAAATTGAAACTCCTGCTGTTCATGAATGTTTGCATTTTATACAAGCTGTTAGAAATAAATATGGAAAATTAAAGCGTTTAGGATTATATGAACTTAATCCTATTAAAGATGATGGAATGGCAATCAATGAAGCTGCTGTTCAATTAATGGCTACTTGTACTAATCAGCAAGTATCCAAAGAATCCGTAAAATATTATGGATTAGAGTTTAGAGCAGAATCTCCAAATTACTATCCTCTTGAATGTACTCTAGTAAGGCAAATGACTTACTTTACAGGTACATATCCGCTTTATCATAGTACAATCTATAGTGATGATATTTTCAAAAACACATTTATCATGAAATCTAGTAAAGAGACCTATTCCAAAATCTGTAAAAACTTAGATTCATTGGTGAAATTACAAGAAAATGTTCATAAAGAAAGCTCTTATTTGGCTCAAATTGAAGATAATCATCCAAACTCTAAAAAAATTCAGAAAGTACAAGAAAAAATTAATTCTATCAAAAACGATATTAGTGTTTTAGCTTTAGATACACAGGAATTAATATTGAAATCTTGCTCTTACTCTGATTTAGAATTAGTTAGAGACAATCAAGGTGTAAGAGATTTCAAGAATAAATTGTATAAATTTCAAAAATATTTAATTATTACCGAAGGATACAATTTCTATAATGAATTTTATATTCAAATGATGGAAGAATTAGATAAAAAACGTGATTTAATCGAAAAATATGGAAGCTTAGAAGTCTTTAAAGAAATTCCTGAAAACATGAGCTTAATTGAAACACGTCAAGAAAAATTGAATTTATTCCAAGTTGCAAAACAAAAATTGCTTGAATTATTTAAACATAACAAACAACAAGCAAATTCAAAAGATTCTGAAAACAACTAATAAAAAAAGATATATACTGTGAAGTGAACCCAATTTGTTAGACAAATTTGTTTAATAAGGAGGGTTCATTTTTATGTCAAAATATTCAGAAGAATTTAAATTAGAAGTAATAAATTATTATTTAAATAATAATTATGGATGGGAATATGTAGCAAAACATTTTCATATTCCAGCATTTACAACTGTAAAAAAATGGGTTAAAAAATATGAAGAACATGGAGCAAAAGGTTTAATCAAAAATCAAAAAACGAGTTACAGTGGTAAATTTAAACAAGATGTGGTAGAATATATGCATACACACCATTTATCGGCATCAGCTACAGCATATAAATTTAATTTGGCTAATGAAAATACAGTATTGAAATGGGAACGTATATATTATGAGGAAGGACCACAAGGCTTATATATAGAGCAACGTGGAAGGCCAAGGAATATGAGTTCTAAACCAAAAAAGAAAAAATTAGATAAAAAAGTAGAAGAAGATTTAATTGCAGAAGTTCAACAATTAAGAATGGAGAATGAATACTTAAAAAAATTAAATGCCTTAGTTCAGGAAAGAATCAAGCGAGAGAACAAGAAAAAGTAATTGTTGTCAATGAATTAAGGCAAAAGTATAGCTTGAAAGAATTATTAAAATTAGCAGAAATGCCAAGAAGTACTTTCTATTATCATTTAAAAAATTTAAAGAAAGAAGATAAATACAAAGTAGAAAAGGATGAAATATTATCAATATTTCACGAGAATAAAGGTCGTTATGGTTATCGCAGAATTACTTTAGAAATGAGAAATAGAGGCTATATTATTAATCATAAAACTGTATTAAGATTAATGAAATTAATGGGATTACAAAGTATTCAAAGACCAAAAAGAAGATATAATTCATATCAAGGAACAATAGGCAAAATAGCAGATAATCTATTAAAAAGAGATTTCAAAGCAGATAAGCCAAATCAAAAATGGGCTACAGATGTAACCGAATTTAAAGTAAATAATGATAAATTATATTTATCTCCAATAGTTGATTTGTTTAATGGAGAGGTTATAAGCTTTAATCTATCAAAGCATCCAGTATTTAATCAAGTAGTAGATATGTTAGAAAAAGCTTTTAATAAAATACCAGATAATACAAATTTAATATTACATTCAGACCAAGGATGGCAATATCAAATGAAACAATATCAATATTTATTAGAGCAAAAAGGAATAAGACAAAGTATGTCAAGAAAAGGAAATTGTTTAGATAATTCCTGTGCAGAGAACTTTTTTGGAATATTAAAATCAGAACTTTATTATATAAAAGAAAAAGAATATAAAAATATAGAAGAATTAGAAAAAGATATAATTGAATATATAGAATATTATAATAACAGAAGAATTAAGAGCAAACTAAAAGGAATGTCCCCTGTTCAATACAGAGAGCATTCCGAGTTAGTAGCCTAATTTATACTGTCCAACTTTTTGGGTTCAGTACA
>JAFUWA010000014.1 GCA_017477355.1 Clostridia bacterium | reverse complement strand
GGACATCCCATATTGATATCTAAGATATCACATAGCTTGCTAACCTCGTAGGCTGCCTTTCCCATACTTTCTGGATTGCTTCCAAAAATCTGCATTGAAATTGGTTTTTCATTTTCCGTTTTAAGCATTCCTCGTGTTTTTTCATCTTCATAACAGATTGCTTTTGCACTCACCATTTCATTGCAAACTAGACCTGGATTACCATACTTTTTCATAATTTTTCGAAAAGGCATATCAGTTACTCCCGCCATTGGTGCTAATATTAAATTATTCTCGAGTTCTACATCTCCGAATTTTTATTTTTTTGATATACATATATAACTCCAAATGGGAAATGAGGACTTTCCCCCATTTCCCACTAGTTTCCGTACATATTATATTTGCTATTGTATGAAAGTCCTTTTTTACGTCTAGAACTGATATTTAATAAAAGTCCTATACAAATAAAGTTTGTAATTAAAGAACTTCCACCATAACTTACAAATGGAAGTGGGACACCTGTTATTGGAAGAAGTCCTATTGTCATTCCTATATTTTCAATCATATGGAAAAATAAAATTCCAGCAATTCCTGTAGCAATATAAGATCCAATACTATCCTCTGCATTTTTTCCAATTCCAATTGCTTTTGTAATTAGGATAACGTATAATACAACAATTGTACTTGAAACAACAAATCCCATTTCTTCTCCAATAACAGAATAGATAAAGTCTGTTGTTTTAGGAGATAAATATCCAAGTTGTGTTTGATTTCCCTTCAAAACACCCATTCCTAAGAATTGTCCTGCGCCAATTGCAAGTTTAGATTGAATTAAGTTATATCCTAATCCTCTAGGATCACTCTCAGGATCCTTAAATATTTCTATTCTGGCTTTAGCATGTGCTGGTAAATGCTGTACAACGTAAGGGGCACAAAGTACAATAGCTACAATTGCTAATACCATATATTTTTTATCTAATCCAGAAACAAATAGCATAAATAGCATTGCTGTTGCATAGCTAAGGGCTGTTCCTAAATCTGGTTGTTTATAAATCAAAAAGATTGGTAGTCCCCAAAAAACAAAATAAACGATTAGCTTCCAAGGCTTATTAATTTCCCTTTTCCCTTTTAATTGCAATCGATATAAAATAAAAGCCATAAACATAATAACTATAATTTTAGCAAGCTCTGAAGGCTGAATTGCAAGACTATCTCCAATCTTGTACCAGCTTCTTGCACCATTAATAGGCTTGGTAAATAAAACTCCTACAAGTAACAATATAAATACCATATATAGTACTGGAGCAAACTTAACAATTATTTTATAATCTATAAAATAAACAATTATCATAAAAGGAATACTAAATACCGCCCATTGAATTTGCTTCTTAAACTCATCTAGCTCTGAATTTTGTGTTGCAGAATACAATGCAACAAGACCAATTCCAAGTAAAGCTAAACTTATTATTAAAACTATCCAATCCGTATTTTTAAATCTTTTTTCTTTCATTTAAAACCTCTATTTATTGTTTATCTTTTTTGGAAGTTTTCTTCTTCTTCTTTGGAGTAGATTTTTTCTTTTCCTTCTTTTCTTCTTTATTTTCTGATAATTGTTTTAATCTTTCTTCCTCTTCTTCAGCTGCCTTTAATAAATCATCAAAAGTGACATCATCGTCATCTTCATCATCATCTAACTCGTTGTCTAAATTATCTAAATCATCTTGATTCTCTTGAACTGGTTGAACTTCTCCAGTAGCTTCTTTCTCAGGCATTTCATCCACTTTCACTTCTGGTTCAACAACCTCAATATTTGCTTCTGTTTCTGTAGAAGTATTTTCTTCTGAAACTAATTCTGATTCTGTTTTTACTTCTTCCGTCTTCTCTTCTTCAGAAATTTTCTTATTTTCTGGAATTTCTATATCAACTACTCCAACATTTTCAGTAGTTTGATTTTCCTCTATAACAGGTTCTTCTGTCTTTGGATTTGCTTCCTTTTTTGTCTCTTCCACTTTAACTTCTACTTTAGCTTCCTCTTTAACTTCGTCAACATTAATTTCTTGTTGACCTTCTATTTTTTCGCTAGAAGTATTGTTCATATAAGATCCTTTTAAATCATTTCTTACATTTAAAATAGGAATATTCGCATGTAATAATGGAGCACCAAGGCTTCCATCTTCATTTTCTTCGTTTGTTAATCTTACATCTATTTTTGTTTCATCAACAACAATATACTTTTTGATAACTTCTATAATTTCTTCCTTCATCATCTCAAGGAAGTCAGCAGAAACATTAGCTCTATCTTGCATCAATACAACATGCAATCTATCTTTAGCGGTTTCTTTAGATTGGGAAGTTGGATTTTCAGCTAACAATTCTTTTTTATCATTTTGCATAAATCTCTTGAAAAATTCACTAATATTTTCAAACATTGCCATTCTTTTTCTTACCTCCACTAATTAAATCTAATTATCTTTTTTAAATAATCTTTTTAATTTAGCGAAAAAGCCTTTTTCCTTTCCAGGAACAGTAACCTCTATGTTTTCGCCTAATATTCTTCTTGAAATTTCAATATAAGCTTTTCCAGAAGGGGCTTTTTTATTAGTGATTACAGGTTCACCTTTGTTTGTTTGAATAATAATATTTTCATCATCTGGTACTACACCAATTAAATCAATTGATAATAAGTCAACAATATCGTCGACATCCATCATTTCTCCACGTCTTACCATTGAAGGACGAAGTCTGTTTACTATTAATTCTGGGTTTTTGATTGATGATGATTCCAAAAGACCTATGATTCTATCTGCATCTCTGATTGAAGAGATTTCTGCTGTAGTAACAACTAAAGCTCTATCTGCACCAGCAATTGCATTTTTAAATCCTTGTTCAATACCTGCTGGGCAATCAATTAATACATAGTCAAATTCTGCTTTTAGTTTACCTATTAAATCTTTCATTTGTTCTTCTGTAACTGTAGTTTTATCTTCTGTTTGTGCAGCTGGAAGTAAATATAAATCGTTAAATTTTTTATGTTTGATTAGTGCTTGTCTTAGTTTGCATTTTTCTTTGATAACATCTACTAAGTTGAAAACGATTCTATTTTCTAAGCCCATTACGATATCCAAATTTCTAAGCCCGATATCAGTATCAACAAGAGCAACTTTTTTTCCTGCTGATGCTAAAGCTGAGCCCAAATTTGCAGTCGTAGTTGTTTTTCCAACGCCGCCTTTGCCTGATGTTATAACTATAACCTCTCCCATATTTTTTCCCCCTTAAAATTTGTGCATACAGTTTGGTTTTTTGCTTTATAATTTGTTCCTTTTGATAGCTTAACTAAATTACTCTTATAATATATATTCTTTTTTACGAAAAGTCAATGAACTTTGTAATATTTTTGTAATATTTTTCACACTTTTTTATAGTGCATCTTTTGAGATGAGAATGTTATCTCAGGCTAACATCTTTGATTTGGATTGACTTTCCTAAGATGATGGAATATAATAAGTCTGTCAAAAAATTTTAAGAAAGGAAACTTAAACTATGAATGATTTAATTGAAATTAGATGGCATGGTAGAGGTGGACAAGGTGCTAAAACAGCTTCTTTACTACTAGCTGATGCTGCATTCAACACAGGAAAATATATTCAAGGTTTCCCTGAATATGGTCCTGAAAGAATGGGTGCGCCTATTGTTGCTTATAACAGAATTAGCAACAACCCTATTACAATCCATAGCAACATTTATGAACCAGATTTTGTTGTTGTCGTAGACGACACATTACTTGATTGCGTAGATGTTACCGCCGGATTAAAAGAAAGTGGAGCAATTGTTATTAACTCTACAAAAACAAACGAAGAATTATCAGAAAAATTAAAGAACTACGGAGGAGCAGTTTACAAGATTGATGCAAGAGGAATTTCAATCGAAGCATTAGGAAAATACTTCCCTAATACTCCAATGCTTGCAGCAATTGTAAAAGTTAGTGGAATTATGACTGACGAAGAGTTCCTAAATGATATGGTAGGATCTTTTAAACATAAATTTGCAAAGAAGCCAGAAGTTATCGAAGGAAATATGAAAGCCTTAGAGATGGCTCTTGCTCAAGTTGAAAAAGTAAAATAGTGAAGGGAGTTAAAATTATGGCAGAGATTAACAACAATACACCTATTGATGAATTAACAATCGGTGGAAATATTTACACAGCTGGAAATGCTAAAAACTTCAAAACTGGTGACTGGAGAAGTGAAACTCCTAAATATATCCCAGAAAATTGCAAACAATGTGGACTTTGCTTCAATGTTTGCCCTGATAACGCAATTCCAGTAAATGCGGAATTAAAAAGAGAAGACTTTAATTTTGATGCTTGTAAAGGATGCGGTGTTTGTGCCAAAGTTTGTCCTTTCAAAGCAATTGAGATGGAATAGGAGGAAAAAGAATGAGTATACGTGAAAGACTAAGTGGAAACGAAGCCGCAGCTACAGCGATGAAACAAATCAATCCTGATGTTGTAGCAGCCTTCCCTATTACACCTTCAACAGAAATTCCTCAATACTTTTCTACTTTCGTAAGTAACGGACAAGTAGATACAGAATTTGTTGCTGTTGAAAGTGAACACAGTGCAATGAGCGCTTGTATCGGTGCTGAAGCAGCTGGAGCTAGAGCTATGACAGCTACATCTGCAAACGGATTATCATTAATGTGGGAAATGATTTATATTGCATCTAGCTTAAGACTACCAATCGTTATGTCTTTAGTAAATAGAGCAGTATCTGGACCATTAAATATCCATAATGATCATTCAGATGCAATGGGCGTTAGAGACGCTGGTTGGATTATGCTTTTCTCAGAAAATAATCAAGAAGCATATGATAACTTAGTTATGGCACATAGAATTGCAGAACATAAAGATGTATTACTTCCTTTAATGGTTTGCCAAGATGGATTTATTACATCACACTCAATTGAAAATATTGAGTTAATCGAGGATGAAAAAGTAAAAGAATTTGTTGGAAAATATCATCCAGAACATTATTTATTAAATGATAAAGAACCAATCGCTGTTGGACCTTTAGATTTACAAGCATATTTATTTGAACATAAAAAACAACAAGCAGATGCTATGAGAAGAGCTAAGAAAGTTATTTTAGAAGTTGCTGAAGACTTTGAAAAAATGACTGGAAGAAAATATAGTTTCTTCGAAGAATACAAAATGGAAGATGCAGAAGTTGTTGTTGTTTGTATGAACTCTACAGCTGGAACTGCAAAAGCAGAAGTTGATAGATTAAGAGAAGAAGGCGTTAAAGCAGGTTTAGTTAAAGTAAGATGCTTTAGACCATTCCCTGCTGAAGAAATAGCTAAAGCTTTACAAAATGCAAAAGCTATCGCAGTTTTAGATAAATCTGATTCTTTAAACGGAGCAGGTGGAGCATTATTTGAAGATGTAGTAAGTGCTATGTATACTGAAAACATTCATGTTCCTACTTTAAGCTATGTTTATGGTATCGGTGGTAGAGATACTACTACAAAAGACATCGGAACAGTTTATAGTGATTTGCTTGATGTTGCTAAAACTGGAAACGTTGGAAATCCTTATAGATATTTAGGCGTAAGGGAGGGAAAATAAAATGGCATATAATCATAAAGAAGTAGCAGCTAGAGAAGCTAGATTAACAGCTGGACACAGAATGTGTGCTGGATGTGGAGCTCCTGCAGTTGCAAGAATGATTTTAAAAGCTGTAAAACCTGAAGATCATGCAGTTATCGCTGGAGCTACAGGATGTATGGAAGTTTCTACATTTATTTACCCATACACAGCTTGGACAGATTCTTATATCCATACAGCTTTCGAGTGTGCTGGAGCTACTCTATCAGGAGTTGAAGCAGCTTACAAATCAATGAAAGCTCAAGAAAAACTACCTCAAGATAAAGATACAAAATTCATCGCATTTGGTGGTGATGGTGGAACTTATGATATCGGACTTCAATCTCTTTCAGGAGCAATGGAAAGAGGACATGATATGGTTTATGTTTGCTACGATAATGGTGCTTACATGAATACAGGTATCCAAAGAAGTTCTGCAACACCTAGATTTGCAGATACAACTACATCTCCTGCAGGATCAGTTATCCCAGGAAAAATGCAATCTAGAAAAGATTTAGCAAAAATCATGGCTGGACATAACCTACCTTACATAGGACAAACAGCAGCTGTTGGAAATATGAAAGATTTATATGAAAAAGCTGAGAAAGCTATTTACACTGAAGGACCTTGTTTCTTAAATGTATTAGCTCCATGTCCAAGAGGTTGGGGATATAATACAGCAGATTTAATGACAATCAATAAATTAGCAGTAGATACATGTTACTGGCCACTATATGAAGTTGTAGATGGTGTATACCATGTTTCTAAACCAGCTAAAAAACTTCCAATTGAAGAATTCTTAAAACCTCAAAAGAGATTTAGACATATGTTTAAACCTGGAAATGAGTGGATGATCCAAGAATTCCAAGCAGAAGTTGATAAGAGATGGCAAGAACTTCTTGATTTAGAAGAAATGACAAATAAATAAAGCGTAGGACAGCTAAATATAAAAAACCTAGGAGAAAATCTCTCCTAGGTTTTTTATGCACATCTTTCTTCCCTTCCTCATATCCTATACTAACATATTTATTTTGGAGGTATACATATGTTAGATAGGAACTGCAATTATTTAACCGCTATTGCCATTAGCGTTATTATATCTTTTGTATTTACCATTTTATTTTACACAGGAGTTATTACGGGAATAACATCTGTTTTCATATTTTCCCTTAGTCTCGCTCTTCTTTCTTTGCTACTAATTGGACTATTTGGAATTTCCGATAATGGTTTAACTAGATCTAGACTCTGCCGCAATTGTTTAAATTTAATTATTTCAATTATTGGTAATATTTTATTTAGTCTATTAGCTTTAACAATTCCATTAACTCCCCGGAACCATTTCTTCAACAATATTGGT
Organism: Clostridia bacterium; assembly: GCA_017477355.1. Taxonomy (GTDB): domain Bacteria; phylum Bacillota; class Clostridia; order TANB77; family CAG-508; genus Scatovivens. Next base: position 24,017 of record JAFUWA010000014.1, on the reverse strand, counting down.
AGCAATCTCCACTTTTTTCTTTATATTAAATCTAATTAACTTAACTGCCATGCTACTTTCTATTATTAGATACGAATAATAAAAATAGCGCCAAAGGGAGAAGTTAAATAAGGACAAATTTGTACTTATTTAGTTCTTCCTTATTTTATTGAATTGGAAACCGATTAGATGATATAAATTAAAACAAGTTTATTTGTGGTGAAAATCAATTTTAGGAGGATTTTTATTATGAGTTATGAAATTACATATACAAAGATAAACGATTACTACATTCCAAATTTAGCTTTTCCAAAAAGCAAATATTCAAATTATAAACTAGGCAAGTATGGAAGAATGAGAGCAAGATATTTAAAAGAATACAAAAAAGCAGAATACACCATTTTGCTTATTGATGGCAAACTAGATGAACATTTATATAATACTGATATAGAATGTAAAAACAGATTTGACCTTTTAATAAAACAATTTGCAGAAAGAGAACATATTACAGAAGAGTTAAAAGCTACAAATCAACTGGAATGGGTGCAAAAAATGAATGCAGTTAAAAATGCGGTAGAAGAAATTATATTTAGAGAATTAATATTTGTGTAGGAGGAGTAAAAAGAAATGGAATATTTAAAATTATATGATATAGACTCAACTGAATTAAATGGGTTAATAGATAGTAAAAGGATTGAATTCAAACATAAGAATTTAGAATATAAGAAACTTTCAGACGAGGTTTCAAAAATTATGGAGAATTATCCTAATGTTTTAGCACTTATTGAAGATAATGAAGTAAATAGCTTAAATGAAGAAGAATGTCAGATGCTACAAAAACTAATAAAATTGAATATGAAAATGACAACTTATGAAGATAGAGAAATATTTTTTCTTGGTGCTAGAGAAAACTATTTTTATTTTAAAAATATGAATTTAATTAAATGATAATATGATGTAAATTTTGAAACCTAGATGGAATTGTAATAATGCATCTAGGTTTTACAATTTTTTATTGAAAATCATTTATAAATTTTTTTATATAAATTAAATATGAAAGCAGAAGATATTTATCACGAGATTTCGAAAAAGAAAATCATATTTTGCTAAATGCTGAAAAACAGCTAAAAAGAAGATAAGTAAAAAGGTAGTATAGAAAAAACTATACAAACTTGCTCAATTTTACTTGAGAATTTTTGTATAGTTTAATTCTATCAATTACAACAATTATAGATTACTATTATAATGTAATTAGTCCTCCCAGCTCAATAGAGAATACTCTCCGTTCACTTATTTCATCATCTGGAGAAGGTCGAGTAGAATTAGCTCCGACAAGAACTATAGTAGTTGAACCATACTCGCAACCGATTTTGTCTGGATAAAATGTGACCTCAAACCACTCTGGGTTTTGTCTGCCAAGAATTAAATCTTGGAGTGAACCTTGAAACATACCGCAAGATTGATTTGCTGTATTCATATACATAGGATTAGAAGTTGACTCTGCCCATTGTTTCCAAGTTGTTCCCTCGATGCATGATAGCGGGAATGTTCCTTCAACAGTTGAGTTAACCTCGTTTTTTATGCTAAACGAAATCCTTACTGAGGCATCATCACCTTTTAACTTTCCCATATATATTTCGGACAATTTTACTGTATACTTATCATCAATTGTTTTTAAGTCAACATCTCTTGTGGAAGATATTTCATCAGGTATTGAAGTTGTTTCGGTAGGTTTAAAATAATTATTCAATACACTTGCTAACTGTTGCTTTGTTATGTTTTCACCTTTATTATCTGTTATTTCTGCTAACACATCTAATTGAGCACTTTCAATTATTTCTGCTCTTTCAGTTTTTTCTTTTGATTGTGTAGCTCTTTGTAAAATGCCGTTATCACCAGATAACATTGAAATACTGATTCCGAGCTAAAATGAGAAGGACAATAATAGTTATAACAAGGGCTATCAAAGTGATACCATTACTGGATTTCAAGGATTTTTTATTGTGATTTTTCATTTTTAAATTCACCCCCAATCTTTTCAAAATATAAATTGATTAATATATTAAATATTAAAACATTAATAACAATTAAAATGCAAAATAAGACTATTTTACACATACATTTTTGAGTTTCTCAAAAATGCACAAGAAAAAATAGTCTTGTACTTATTATATAAATTTTTTATTAAATTAAAGTTTACAATATATATATATATACAACTGCAAGGGTTTGCTCGATTTTGTTCATTTGTAATTACTTCCTTTGTTCTTTAATTTTTACAAATTATATTATAGCACTTTACTATTTTTTGTGTAAACTCTCTAGTGATATTTTTCAATTTTTTTCATTATATACTAAATTTTTTTACAAGTCAACTCTTTTGAGTTAAGTTTTTTAGAATTATTTTGATATACTTTTTATAAATAAAAATTTTGGAGAAAGTATATGTATTTAAAAGAAGCAATAGAATTAAGAATAGCTGAATTATGTAAGAAAAAAGGAATAACTATAAATAAATTGGCTACAATATGTGGAATTACACAATCAACACTTGCTAATTGGAAAGTAAGACCTAAATCAAATATTTCTACAATTACAATATTAAGAATATGTAGAGGAATGAATATTACAATAGAAGAATTTTTTAATAATAAATTATTTAAGAATAATGATTTTGATGATGAATAAAACAATTACTAATACAAAAATATAGTAGTTGTTTTTTTTGTAAATTTTTACAAAATTATGCAAAATATTGTTGACATAATAGTATATTTGTGATATATTGTAAATACCATTTAAATATGGTAACTGAAAAATTAAATAATGATGCATATAATGAGCTACTCGGCAGAACGTATTAAGTTATGTTCGCAGTTCTGGGTTTAACTCGCTCCGTCAAGCCAAAAGTGAGGAATATATATAATAATAGTAAAAATATCCATAGAAATTAAATCGGCAGGAGATGTGCAAGTAAAATTAGTACAAAGCTATAATCTGTATAGCATTTGTTTTGTTACTAATTTTATTTGTCATTCCTAGTCGATTTTTTGTTGTGTTTAAAGCATAACAAAAAATTGCTGAAAAAATTTATATAGCAGGTAGCTAGATAAAATTTTTCAGTAGCAAAATAATATTTGAACGGAAGTGAAAATGTTATTTTGATTTTGGCGAAGCCAAACATAAATTATCGAATGAAAATGAGATAATTTATGAGCCCTCCGCTAGGAGCCCACTGATATGTTTGCAAACGAAGTTTGAAACTATCATAGTGGGTTATACAGTTTCAAAGAAACTCGTATAACAGCTCCCTTTGGTCGCTTCTTGCTACCTGCAAGAAAGGATTTTCTATGGATGATTTTAAAACAAATTATTCAGTAGCTAGAGTAGTTACTCATACAAGAGATAACATTAGTAAATTTGAAAAACACAATGCAAGAAAAAATGAAACCTATTCTAATATGAATGTGGACTTATCACAAACACCAAATAATATATGTTACAAACAATGTGATATTACCTTAAATGAAAAAGTAAAAGAAATGATTGCAAATGGTCAAATATCACTTCGAGGATTAAAAGATAATGCAAAAGTCTTTGATGAATTAGTATTTGACATTAACTCTGAATATTTTGAACAAAATGGTGGATATGAATTTGCAAAAGAATTTTATGAGAAAGCATTTCATTTTGCAGAGCAAGAAATGGGTGCAGAAAATATCTTACAAGCAGTTATGCACGCTGATGAATTAAATGTAGCATTAACAGAAAAATACAATAAACCTGTATATCATTATCATTTACACGTTATAGCCCTCCCTGTTGTTAAGAAAGAGGTTAAATACTCTAAAAGATGTAAAGATAAAGAACTTGTAGGAAAAGTAAAAGAAGTTATAAATCAAGTAAGCCACAGTAAAAAGTGGAAATCTGAAAAAGCAATAGATAACTTTGGTAATCCCCTATATGATAAAAAACGGAAAACCTATTTTAATTAAATCATACAGCCTATTACAAGATAGATTTTTTCAATATATGTCAGATAGTGGATATAGAGGATTTATAAGAGGTGTCAAAGGTAGCACAAATGAACATTTAGATAATTTGAACTATAAGATAAAAAAAGAAAATGAAAGATTAGAGAATTTAAAAGAAAAGGCTGATAGTAAAGAAACAGAAATAGAAAATAAAAAGCAAGAATTAGAAAATAAACAAATAGAACTTAACAATAAGCAGTTTGAAATAGATAATAAACAAGAAGAAATTGCTAAAATAGAAACAAAACTTGATGAATATGCAAATTATACTACAACTATTGAAGATTTAGATAATTTAGGTAAGCAAAAGCGATTTTCTAAAAAAGTAGAAATTGAAAAAGATAAGTTTGATACTCTTATAAATCTTGCTAAAAAAGGAATATCAGCAGAAAGAATAATTAAAAATTATGAAACTAGAGTAAATAATTTGCTAGAATCTGTTTACTCTTGGAAACAGAGATTTGAAGATTTACAAGAAAAAACAAAAGATTTTATTGAAGCTGTTAAAATAGCACCACAAAAAGTAACAGACTTCTTAAAAGACATAATTTTTAGAGAACAAGAAAGAATAAGACAATTAGAAAAGGAAAGATTAGAAAAATTATATAACTCACGAAAGCCAAAGCAATCTCCTGATTTAGAGAAATCTAAGAGAAGGAGGACGCGTGATGCAAGATAATATTGTTTATAAATTAGAATTAACAGATAAAGAGTATAATTATATTGAAAAAGCAAAACAAGAGTATTATTTAAAATTAAGTAAAATGACAAAAGAAGAACGATTACAATATTTTAGAGATAAAATTCTTATTGAAAATAATTTGAACTTTGAAAAAGAAATAAACGGCACAATATATAGGGTAAATGCCTATTTTAATGACAATTCACAAGAAAGCATTTTAGAAAAAGTAAATAGAATGATAAAAAATTCTTAAAAATTTTTTAAAGGCTCTTGAAATGAAATAGCGAATATGGTATTATGTGAACACTACAAATTAAACTTGCAAAAATTTATATCATATTCGGCTGTCTAAAAGAAAGGAGAGATTTAATGGGACAGTCAAATAATGAGAAAATTACAGCTTTATACTGCCGTTTATCAAGAGATGATGAATTAGCAGGAGAAAGTAACAGTATAAAAAATCAAAAATCAATTTTAAGTAAATATGCAAAAGACAATAGCTTTTTTAACACTAGAACATTTATAGATGATGGCTATTCTGGTACAAGTTTTACAAGACCTGCATTTATGGAAATGATGGAACTTGCTGAAAGCGGAAAAATCAGTACAATAATTGTAAAAGACCATTCAAGACTTGGTAGAAATAGACTTATAGTAGGTCAATTATTAGAAGAAGATTTTGTAAGGCTAAATATTAGATATATTGCAATAATGGACAATATTGATACTGATAAAGGACTTAATGATTTTCTTCCTATACAAGATTGGTTCAATGAAATGCATGCCAAAAATACAAGTCAAAAAGTTAGAGCAGTATTTAAGAATAAAGGCAATTCAGGAATACCACTTACAACATATCTACCCTATGGATATATTAAAGATAAAGATGACAAAAATAAGTGGCTAATAGATGAGCCTGCAGCCAAAGTTGTAAGAAAAATCTATAATCTTTGCATACAAGGTTATGGAACTTCACAAATAGCAAGAAAACTCAAAGAAGAAGGTATAATGACACCAACAGAATATTACAATAGTATCGGAAGAAAAACAACAACAAAGGTGCAAGAAGTTAAGAATTATTGGAATTCTGATACAATCAATAATATACTAGATAGACAAGAGTATATTGGAGATACTGTAAATTTTAGGTCAACACAAAGATCTTTCAAAGACCATACTAAAATAGACTTACCAAAAGAAAGTTGGAAAATATTTAAAAATCATCACGAGCCAATAATTGATGAAGAAACTTGGAATACTGTGCAAAGAATAAGGAAGAATAAACGAAGACCTACAAAAACAGGAAAACAAAGTATATTTGCTGGTCATCTATTCTGCAAAGATTGTGGAGCAAAATTATATTATTGCACATCTAATAAATTTACATCTGATAAAGATTTTTATAGATGTTCAAATTACAAAAACAATTCCATAAAATCTTGTACAAGCCATAATATAAGAGATTATGCATTAAGAGAATTAGTATTAGATAATATCAAAAAAGCAATATCCTATGTTTCATCTTTTGAAGATTTATTTATACAGAATAAATTGGATGCTTCACTAGAAGAACAGCAAAAAATATTTAATACTAACAAGAAATTATTATCTCAATACGAAAAAAGAGTAAAAGATATTGATAATTTAATACAGCATATTTACGAAGATAACATTTCTGGTAAAATTACAGATGATAGATTTGCGACTTTATCTTTAAATTATGAAAAAGAACAAAAAGAATTAAAAGAAAAAATCAATGAATTAACTATTACTCTTGATGAAAATAAACAAGAAGAAATTGATTTAACAACATTTATAGGTAAGGTTAGAAAATATACTAACATTAAAGAATTGACACCAGAGATTATAAATGAATTAATTGATAAAATATTAGTATATCAGCAAACTAAACTGAATGGCAAAAAATATCAACAAATAGATATTTATTATGCAGGAGTTGGAATAATTAGTATTCCGACAAATGAATATGAATTAGAAGAAGCCTTTCAGCAAGGTATAAAAGACATAAAAACAGCGTAAATCTCTGTTATTATAAAATTACCAAAAAATTACATTTATTTGCAAAATACACTTGACAATCACGAACAGTTGTTTTATAATAGATGTAAATTTTAAAGAGATTGGACGTGATATTTATGAAAAAAGAAATTGTAAAGACTCAACTAAAAGTAAAAGATACTTTGGTAGGAATTATGAGGATTGGTGATGTAGATTATATTTCTTTAACAGATTTAGCACGATACAAAAATCCATTAACTCCTGGAGATGTAATTATTAAATGGATGAGTAATAAAAGTTCTTTTGATTTTTATTGTCTTTGGGAAGAATTATCAAATCCAAATTTTAAACTAGCGGAATCCCGAGAGTTTAAAAATGACTCTGCTACACAATCTTTTACAATGAGTCCATCAAGATGGATTAAAGAAACAAATGCTATAGGTTTTGTTTCTAAAAGAGGAAAATATGATGGTGGAACTTTTGCACACCCAGATATTGCTTTAGAGTTTGCATCTTGGGTAGATACTGCTTTCAAGCTTCATTTAATAAAAGAATTTGAAAGGCTAAAACAAAATGAAAGCTATCAAAAGAAAATTAATTGGTCTGTTAGAAGAGAACTTGTAAAAACAAATTACAAAATACACACAAACAGCATAAAAGAAAATTTAGTTCCAACATTAACAGAAAAACAAAAACAATATGTGTATGCAAATGAGGCAGATGTTTTAAATGTTGCATTATTTGGGATGACAGCAAAAGAATGGAGAGATAATAATTCGGATTTAGAAGGTAATATGAGAGACTATGCTAATATTTTACAACTTGTAATTTTAAGTAATTTAGAAAACTTAAATGCTGAAATGATTAAACAAGGGATTGAACAAAAAGATAGATTACAAAGACTTAATGAAATTGCTAAAAATCAATATACTATTTTACAAGGAAATAATAGTATTAAAAAAATTGAAGAGCTTGATAATAAAAAATTATTAGAAGCTTAAAAAAGCCTTAGGAGCATTTTAAATAAGAATTGTCCTTATTAAAATGCTCCTAACGGCGCTTATTTTTATCCCATTACAATATTCTTTTTATAGGTTAACTCTTTCTCTGTAATATTCAACTTATAATTTTCAAACGGATTTTTATTAATATAAATATTTTTAGCTTTTACTTCAGAAATGAACTTATAAATTAAGTCTGTATTTTTAGAAAGCAATACAAAGCAATCTGTTAATTCAAATCGATTAATAAAAGTAAGAGTATCCTCAATTTGGGTATCATCATAATAATTAATTTTAATATTATTATCTCTTGCAAATTGATTAATATCTAATAACAATTCTTTAAATTCTTTACTTTCTATAAATACATCTACATTTCCAAAACCAGCATACATTGTAGGAATAACAAATTTCTTCTTCATTTGAACGTAATCTCTTTTATCTCCTACAAAAATCATTTTATGGAAGAATGTTTGAAGATTCGCTATTACGCCATCAATTACATCAAATTCAACCATTGCAATTCTCTCTGCATAATTTTTCTTTTTAGCAATCATATTTAGAGTTTCCACTATTTTGGTATTAATTGCATAAAATTTCTTAGAAAAAAATACAATATTATTGTGGGTTCTAAAAGCCATTAGCAAAAGTCTAAGTGTTACATATGGATCACCATTATAACTAACACATAAATTTCCATATCCATCTCTTATCGTATTAGGTGTATATTTTACATTTAAATTGTCCAAAGCAATAAATTCATCAATCATCTCTAAAATTTTTTCATGACTCACATGAACTGGATGATGCTTTTCATCAATTTCAATAGCTTGTTTAAAAGTTTCTTTTTTACTCATTTGTCTTTTAAATTCTTCTAAAATCTCTTTTACAACATTGGCCTTTAATCTATATTTTGATGTATCTGTTAGTTTGTTTAATCTCGTTTGTAAATCTTCCATATAATCCTCCTAATCCTTAGGCAGTTTTTAATCTTCTCTTCCCTTTGCCCTATCTTCCAAATATTGTTCTCTCATTTCTTGTATCATTCTATCCACATCCGCTACATAACTTCCATCCTCTGTCCTCATTCTTTCAGCAATTTGTGGAGAAATTCTAGCTGCAGCTTCTACTAAATTTCTTGCAAAATGTTCTGTATGTTCAACAACTTCAACACCTTCTATTGTTTTCAAATAGGCTTTATCTTTCATTCTATTTTGGATCTCAATTTGTCCTTCTTCATTTTCTTTTCCATGCAAAAAGTACATCATTTGAAGAGCAGTCATAACATAAACCGCATTTTCTTTTTTAGATTTTTGAAGAATAATAATTCCATCTAACGCTTCATTTCCAAAAATTCTATAATAATTTAAAGATGTTGCTCTTCCTTTTGCATTATAACTTTCTATTAGCGAATATTGTTCACTTTCTATATCTTTTCCTAAGATTCTAGAAATTAAAGCTACTTCCTTTGAAAAGTCCCTCTTATCTTCAGGACGTGGTGTCGGTGGTCTTCTTCTCTCAGACTCTCCTTCTCTTTCTGTAACAACTTTATAAGTTTTTCCTGACTTTAATTCTTCAAAAAACTCTCTTGTGTCTAAAGCGGATTTTATTTCTTCAAGTTGTTTGTCATCAATAATTCCTTGATGATGCAATCCTAAGACAGATGCATAGTCAATCAAATAATTAGTAAACAACTCCTTAATCTTTTCGTACGGTGTATCTTCCGTGATAAAACTACTAATATCTATCTCTTTCTCTGCAAGTTCTAATCCATCAGACAAATCTGTAATTGGTAAAGAGCCATGTAAATATAAGTCTAAGAAATCATAATCCGCAATCTCTCCATCACAAAATGCTTGAAGAAGAAAATCATTATCTCTAATAATTCTTAAAGCTTTTCCACTCACTTGTCCTGCTTTATAAAAGTCAAATATTTCATCTCTATCAAAATAGGTTGCAATCGTTTCCTCGCTAATTAAGCCTCTTTGATAATATACAAATACTTCCTCGATTGTCAAGTCATTATTGACATATTTTTCTTCTATATACTCCTCTGAAACATTTTCTCTTGCTGTTTGACTATCACATAATCCCATATCAAAAAATCGTAAGATTTCCTCTCGGACATCCGTGATTCCCTGTTCTCCTCTTACTCTTTTCAACTCTTCTACTAGCATTTTAGATTTATGTCTAAATAATTCTGGATTCTTTCCAAAATCTTGAAGCTCCAAGAAGTTTTGTAAGAATCTTGGTGTAAGCTTTTGATTATCACTCATTCCAATTAAAATAGAAGGTGTATAATACGCCCTTAACTCCTCATCTTCTAGCATGATTTCTTCATATGCAGTTGCTTTTAAAGCTTTATTAATTTCGTAAACTTCCGCTAAATCTTCAGGCTCTATATAACCATATAAAGATAATTTATAAATCGTTGTTCCATTCAATGTTCTTCCATATTCATTTACTAAATCTCTAGAAGTAATTCTTAATCTATCTGGTAAGATATCATTTTTGTCTGATAATATTTCTAGTAATTCATCATATGGAACATTTATCAAGTCTTTCTTTGTAATTCTAGTTCTAACAAATTCTTCATCTGTTAAAACACCGCTCATAAACACATCCAAAATTTCACGAACAGGTAGTAAATTTACTAACTTTATAATTCTTGTATTATAAGGCTGTTTGCTTTTTCTTTCTGATAATTCTTGTTTTCTTCTCTCTTCTGCAAATGCTTGGCTTACAACCTCTATCTTATCTTTCTCAGAAAATTCCTGTTCTTCAAAAATTCTAGCAAGGGATTCCGGAGACTCTTCTCTGTAATATTCTAATGCGATTTTATCTTCCTCTGTTAAAATTCCCATTGGAATAAATCGATCCAAGTATTTTCTTCTAGCTGGAATATTTAATACTCTCACTTGTTCAAGCATTGCATTTCTCACAGCAGAATAATATCCCTTATCTTTTTGTAGTTTATCTTGTAAATCCCTCGAAAATTCATCTTTTGCTTTTATTTTTATTGGAAATTGGTCAAAAATAGGATTTGTCCATTCATATAAGCTTCTCATCATACCAGGACTTACTTTTTCAATTTGAAATAATTGTCTAAAATCTTGTCCAAAAATATGTTCAAAGCTTGGATTCCAAACAAAAGCAAACTGCTGAAGATCTGCTACAAGAATTTTATCAGCAATTTCCAAATATATTTTATTTCCTTTAATTTGTATTGAATCTTTAGAAAGGGCAACTAAAAATCCATCTTTAAATACATTATGCCCATTTTCTGCATCATACATATTTACATTTACAATTTCTTTTTTTGGCATTTAAACATCCTCTCTCCAAAAACTATCTTCCATCACCAGCTGGTCTTTTTGGTATAATCATTGCGTTCAATTCGTCAAAATATTGCCCCACTCTTCTATCTACCTCAAACTTCCCAACATCTTCATTATATCTGCCACCGAACATTAAAAGTGGTTCTTTTCCTGGATTTAAACTAGAAAATGTTTCTAAAATCGTAGAATCAAATAAAATATCTCCAAATTTCTTTTTTCTTTCATCAAATCCAGTACCGGTAATTAGTACGTTATCATCAACACCTTCTATATGAAGTCCTAAAGTATCCTTTATTTCTTTTACATCTTCACCTAATTCAATTCTCATAAAATAGTTTGTATAGTATTTTCCAACATTTTCTCCAGGTACAACAATTGCTCCACTTTTCATTAACATTGCTTTTTTCGTTAAAACACCCTCTACAAATTTTTTCGGTTTTTGGGCTGTTTGTCTTTTTACTGGTTTTCCTGAGATTGCTTCATAGAAATCCTTGATGAATTCTAATACAATTCCATCTTCTTTTACTTGACTGCTCTTATTGTCTGATTCACTTTCTGGTAATTCAACCTTCCCAGAAGCATTACTTTCTATTCCAACAATAATATTTCCGAAACCATCTTGAATAGAACTTTTCATTGCTTCTACAAATGCTCTTTTTTCTCTTTGCCCTTGAGGAGCCACTGTAAGAGCTGGAGATACTAGATTTAATCGATTAATTTTAGTTCTTGAAAATTCTAATAAGAATCTTTCCAAATAGCCTTCATCATTTTCTAATCTATCTAGAATTTCCTCATGAGAATATATTACATCTACCATCGTCATAGGCATTTTTGATAGCTTTTCTATCAATGCATAACACCTAGCACTAGGATAATATTTTTTTATATTTAAGACAGGAAGCCATATCTCTTGACCTTCCACAGAAATTGTACTATTTCCCATTTCTAGCGGTTGAAGCCAAATCCAACTTGGACCATATGCTTCTTGTACAGGTCTTTGAAAAACTATTCTTTCTGCGCCAATATTTGGATCGTATATCTTAGTTTTTAGCATAGCTTACCTCCTTCTTATTTCATACTCTTTTATTATAACATTTTTTTCCTGTTTCGTCAAAAAATAAAGTCTTGAAAAACTTGAAATTTACAAAAAAAATCCAACTCTTACTCAGAGTTGGATTTTTATCGTTAATATAAATAATTTTGTGGGTTAACAGCATTTCCATTAATTCTTATTTCTAAGTGTAAGTGAGGTCCAGTTGAATTACCTGTAGAACCTACTGCACCAATACATGTATCTGGTGTTACTTCTTCTCCTACAGACACATATATTTCATTACAGTGTCCATACCAAGATTGAACTCCATCACCATGATCGATTTGAATTAAATTTCCATAAGATCCTTGCCATCCAGCAAAAACTACTGTACCAGATGCAATTGGGTAAATTGCTGTTCCTAAAGATGTTGCAAGGTCTACACCTGTATGCACATATCTTCTAGAACCATATTCACCAAATCTTGATGTAATTAATGGAGATACTCTAAGCGGATAACTTAAGTTAATTCCACTAATATTTCCTGAACCGTATGAAGTAGCTTCAGCGGCAGCTTTAGATTGCGCATATAATGCAGCTTGACGAGCAGCCTCTTGACGAGCAGCTTCCTCAGCAGCAGCTTTTTCTGCAGCAATTCTTTCTGCTTCTAAACGAGCTTGCTCTGCTTCATATTCTTCAGTTTTAGCAAGTTTTAATCCATTTAAATTTTCGAAAGCTGTATCTTTAGAAGTATCAATTTTTTCATTTCTGAAAATCTCTACAATACCTAAATCGAATTCAACGCCTTCTTTTAAATCTGATTGAAGATTTGAAATAATAGATTCTGCTTCAATTCTTGTATTTACTTCATCCATTTGCTCACCATTTACGGTAATAGCATATGTTTTATAAGTAATTACAGCAGTATCTTTAATTTCTTCAAAAATTTTCTTCTCATTAAGCTTTGTATTTCTAGATATCAATTCAAAGCTATATTCTGGCATATTTGCAATATCAATTAAAGCAATTGTGCCTTCTCTATGATTTATATATTCAGTTAATTTTTGGTCTAATTCACTTTTCTCGTTAACATATCCTAAAGTATCTCCAGATACTGTGACAGTATATACTGGTTTATACTTTATCAATGTTACAGTTCCTAAGAACAATACACTAAGTAATGTTATTCCTAAAGGTTTTAAGTCAATGTCTTTTGTGTGTTTCTTAAGTCCTTTTAAAATAAAAATTCACTCCTTTTCTCATAAGATAGTCACATAGGCATTATTATACTCTCAATTTTCCCATTTGGCAAATTGACTTTTTTGTCATAATGATATATTTTCCAACTTTGACAATTTTTATGATTTAAAATAAGAGGAAATCTTTACCATATCTCTTTAATTCTTCTTTTTTCTCCTTTTTACTTCGTTTTTTAAATTTGCATTTTTTTCAAAATTATGAGTCAAATGCTCAAATTATGCTATTTGATTCATATTCATTGATAGCAATTTACTAATTCCTTTTTCTTCCATTGTAATTCCGTAAATCGTATCAGCTGCTTCCATTGTTCCTTTTCTATGCGTAATAATTAAGAATTGTGTATTATCATCAAATTTCTTCAAATATTCTGCAAATCTTGAAACATTAACATCATCTAAAGCTGCTTCAATTTCATCCAATACACAGAATGGTGCTGGATTGATTTTTAAAATAGCAAATAGTAATGCAATTGCAGTAAATGCTCTTTCTCCACCTGATAATAATGACATACTTTGTAGTTTCTTTCCTGGTGGTTGAACTTCTATTTCAATTCCACATTCTAAGACATTTGCTTCATCTTCTAATTTCAATTCTGCTTTTCCACCGCCAAATAGTTGACTAAATGTTTCTTTAAAATTCTTATTAATCTGTTTGAAGTTTTCGTTAAACTGTTCTTTCATTGTATCTACAATTTCATTAATTAATTTCTTTAATTTAGTAATTGTATTTTCTAAATCTTCTCTTTGCTCACAAAGGAAGTCATATCTCTCCTTTGTTTCTTTATATTCTTTAATACTATCAATATTAACACTTCCAAGTTCTTTCATTTGACTTCTTAACTGATTAACTTCTTTTTGAACTTTCGCTGGATTAGTTGCTTTTTCAATATCTTTTACATTATTTGGTGTAAGCTCATATTCTTCCCACATTTTGTTAATCACTTGTTCTAATTCATATTCAAACTTAGAAATTTTAACTTCTTGTTTTGATACTTGATTTTTCAAATCTTCAATAATGGCTTGTTTTTCTTCAATTTCTTTTTCAACAGAAGTCAATTTTTCGTTCTTAGCAATTCTTTCGTTCTTCAACTCTTGCACTTTGCTTGAAGAATTTTGAGCATCCTCTTCTTGTTGCTTAATTTTTTCTCTTAAATTCTCAATTTCTTTTTTCAATTCTTCGTTTTGAACTAAAATTTCTTCTCTTAATTTTATTTTATTCTCAATCTGACTATTATTTTCCTCAATATCTGCCTTTAATTTTTCTACAAATTCATCAATAGATTCATTGCTCTCATCAAAAGAAGATACTGATATTTGTAGGTTCTGAATATCAAATTTCAAATCATCAATATATTTTTGGTCATCTTGATTTTTCTTTGAAAACTCTTCAATTTGGCTATTTAATTCCTTATTTTCATTGTCTAAATCAGCCATTTCTTTACTATGAGTTTCTTGTGCTTTTTGACTTTCCTTTTGCTCTTTCTTATTGTTTTCAATATCTTCCTTCAATTTATCTTTCTTTGCATCTAATTTTAAAACTTCTAATTCAAAATTTTTAATTTTTTGTTCTTCTGTTGCAAAAGTTACTTGAAGTTCGTTCATTGCTAATTGTTTTTCTTCCAAAGAAGCAATTTCTATTCCTACTTGCTCTTCATATTTTTTCTTTTCTTCTTTTACTTTTTGGATTTTATTATCAATTTGTTTTAATTCTTTTTCTAAATTCTTAATTTCAGTTCCTCTTCCAAGAAGATTTACTGTTTTTGGAGCTACGTATCCACCAGTAATAGAACCAGAACTATTAATAATGTCTCCTTTTAAAGTAACAATTTTAAATGAGTTTGCATTTTTGCGAGAAAGTGCTATTGCAGAATCCATGTCTTCAACAATTACTGTTTTTCCAAGCAAATTTAAAACTATTTGCTCATATTTAGAATTATATTTAATTAAATCACAAGCTATTCCTAAAACCCCTTTTATTCCAGTAGAATTAATTTTAGTAATTCTACTCCCTTTCATAGAGCTAACTGGCAAGAAAGATGCTCTTCCTAACTTATTTTCTCTTAAATATTCTACAAAAGCTTTTGCTTCTTCTTCTGTTTCAGTTACAATATTCTGAATAGCAGCCCCCAAAGCCATTTCAATTGCTGTTTCATATTCTTCTGGAACTGTCAACAGATTAGCTAAAACGCCATGCATACCAGATTTATATTTACTATTTTTCTCGGCAAGCTCTAATACCGCTTTAACACTCTTATTGTAGCCTTCCTTTTCTTTTTCTGTCTCAATCAAAAACTTTAATCTTGATTCTTTAATTCTATATTCATTTTCTAAATGATTAATTTGTTGATGATAGTCTTCAAGAACCTTTGCTTTTTCGCTAGATTTTGCCTTAATTTCATCTAATTCCTTTTGTAAAGTGTTTCTCTTTGATTGAATTCCGAAAAAACTGCTGTCAACCTCGCTTTTTTGTGCTCTTGTTGAATCCAATTCTCTAACAGTACTATCTAACTCTTGATTTAATGATTTTTCTCTTTTTACTAAATTCTCATAATTAGCAGTTTCTGTATTATAATTTGCGACTAATTCATATCTGTGATCAATATTCTTTTCTACTTTTTCTTTTTTCTTTTCAATTTCTAAAGCCTTACTAGACAAAGTTTTAGAAAACTCTTCATATTCTTTTGTTTTTGCCTCTAATTCTTTCTCAAACTTTTCCTTATTTGTGCTTAAATCAGTCTTTTTACTTAATTTTTTCTCGATATCTTCTTCTAATACTTTATTTTTTTCTTTTAATCCTTCAATATCTTCCTCAAATCTGTGATAATTTTCTTCATTATTAGTAATTCTCTCTTGATTAATGCTAATTTGACTATTGATTTGTTCTTTTTGCTTTTCTAATTCAAATCCTAAATTTTGTGTTTTTTCTATTAATTCTATCAATTCTTCTAAAGAATTCTTTAATTCTTCTTGATTATCCTTTAAATTGTTTAATTTTTCTTCTTCTTTAATCTTTTGACTATCTAAAATCGCTATATCATTTTTAATCTCTTCCACTTTTTGCTTATAATCATCTATATTATACAAGAACAAACTAATTTCAATACTTCTCAATTCGTCTCTCAAAGATAAGAATTTTTTTGCCTTCTCTGATTGCATTTGTAAAGACTCAATATTTACTTCAATTTCAGAAATAATATCATTAATTCTAAGTAAATTTAATTTTGTTTGTTCTAACTTTTTTTCTGATTCATTTTTTCTAGCTCTATATTTTACAATTCCTGCAGCTTCCTCAAAAATATGACGTCTGTCTTCTGATTTATTGCTTAAAATCTCATCTATTTTTCCTTGTCCAATAATGGAATATCCATCTTTTCCAATACCAGTATCCATGAATAATTCTTGAACATCTTTTAATCTACAAGGTGCTTTATTAATAAAATATCCGAGATTCACCACTTCTATAAAGTCTTCTACTAACTGTTACTTCTGTATATTCTATTGGAAGTCTTCCGTCTGAATTGTCAAATATCAAAGAAGCTTCTGCAAAGCCAAGAGAACGCCTATTTTGCGTTCCCGCAAAAATGATATCTTCTGTTTTTGATCCTCTCAATGCTTTTAGACTTTGTTCTCCTAAAATCCAACGAATACAATCTGATATGTTACTTTTTCCTGATCCGATTTGGTCCAACTACGCCAGTAATACCATCCTTAAATTCAAGAATCGTTTTATCAGCGAATGATTTAAAACCATACATTTCTAATCTCTTTAATTTCATTGTTTGCTCCTCTTTTCCAGTTTTCGCTGTTATACTCTATAATATTATCTTATATTAACCTAAAATTCAAGCAAATTTTTCTTTTTTTATTGACGAAAATTTTAATAATAGTTAAAATATTATTAAGAAAATTTATTTTGAATACGAAAGAGAGAAGATTATGAACGAAGAATTTGATTTTTTTAGTAAAACAGCTTTGAAATCATATAACTTGGAAGATAAAATCAGATATCAATTGGCTTTGTTAGATAGTTTAGATGCCTATACAAGACGCCATTCTGAAAATGTTGCTGCAATTACTTGCAGATTATGTGAATATTTAAAATTGGATGAAGGATTCACAGTTTATTGCACAACTTGTGCTTATATCCATGATCTTGGAAAAATCTTTATTCCACCAGAAATTTTACAAAAGCCATCTAGATTGACAGATGAAGAATTTGAAGTAATGAAAACTCATACAACTATTGGTTATAAGATGTGTATGAAAGATCCAAAGCTTCGTCCTTTTGCAGCTGGAACTTTATATCACCACGAAGGTTTAAATGGAACTGGATATCCAAATGGTGTTACTGCTAGAGATATTCCTTATGAAGCACAAATTATTAGAGTTGCCGATGAATTTGAAGCAATTACTGCAAAACGTCAATATAAAACTCACGTTGGAATTGTAGATGCTTTAAATTTAATTATTGATGATGCACAGCCATCTCCAATTAAATCTATTCCTCAAGGATTAAAAATTTTATCTGATGAAGTAAGATATGGTAAAGTTGATAAAAAAATTGTAAAGTGCTTATTTAAAACGACACTTGATGATGTTGAATATGAAATTGCTTCTAGAATTGATTATATTGATTATCTAAAGGGAGAAATCAAAAGATTAGAAACAGCAATGAAATATTATAATAAAATGAAGTTCTCTTCTGCACCTAGCAAAATTGAGTATTATAGACAATATGCTGCCGGTTACTTAAGACCTCATGAAGAAGTGGATTTGATTCCACAAACATTACAAGAATTCAAAGATTCTTTAAAAGCTAGAGAAGAGCATATTGAAAAACTTCACACAGAAGCAAGACAAATTAGACATTTGGTTGTATAAACACATTTTAAAAAGCATAAAGAAAATAAATATTTTCTTTATGCTTTTATTTCATTTTCTTCAGTCATACTATCGTCCTTTTCTTGTTTTTCCTCTAGCATGATGTCGTCAATAACAATTTGCTCATTTTCATCTATTTTATATCTTGGAAGTTCTGGTAAATCATCTAAACTAGATATTCCAAACATTTTCATAAATTCTGGTGTCACTCTGTATATAACAGGCTTTCCTGGAGCATCTAGTTTTCCAGCTTCTTCAATCAAATTATATTCCAATAATTTATAAATTGTTCCGTCTGAGTTAACTCCACGGATAGCATCAATTTCAGAACGAGTTATTTTAGGGTTATATGCAATAATAGAAAGAGTCTCTAAAGCAGCATTTGAAATAGAAGGTTTTGAACGATTATCAAATAGTGGAATAATGTATTCATAATATTCTTTTTTAGTACAAAGTTGATAGCCATCTTCAATTCTGACAAGCTCTATTCCAGAATTTTCAGCCTCATACTTTGTTCTCATTTTTTGCATGATTTTTTCAATATCTTCTGCCCCAAGTTCAACAATATTCATAATATCTTTTATTGTAATGATTGAACCTGTTGAAAATAACATTGCTTCAATAATTGCTTCTGCTTTTTCTAATTCCATTTCTTCCCTCTCTCATACGAATCTTTTGCAAAACAATTATCCCACGTATTACTTCAAATGTCAACAAAAAATTGACATTTGGAATAAAATTTGCTATAATGAATTTGTATTAAGAAATACAAGCAAACCTTGACTTAGAAAGGACTTGAGAAAAATGAAAGAAGAAAATGAAAATGATTTAGATATCGAAATTATTATGGGTGATGATTCTGAACTTAATTTTTCTGATGTTAATGACTCTATCAAATCATTAAGACCAAAAGATAAAGTTCAAAAGAAAAACATCATTATTCCAAAATCAAAAACTGAAAAAGAAGAAAATAAATAAAAAAAGGGAAATGGGGACGTACCACTTTTCCCTCTTTTATTTTTTATTAAAAAAGAGGGAAAAGTGGTACGTCCCCATTTCCCAATTTTCCTCATTTTAAAATTTTTTCAGTAATCGCTTCTGCTGCTTTCTTTCCAGAAGCTAATGCTTTACATACAACAGACTTATTTTCTGCTACATCTCCACCTGCATAAACATTTTCAATAGAAGTTTTATAATTTTCATCTACTTGAATGGTTCCCCAATCTGTAATTTCCAAACCTTCTTTTTCAAGCAATTCTTTATTTGGTTTTAATCCTATTGCAAATACAACTGTATCTGCTTCATAGTCAAACTCTTTACCTTCTACATCTTGAGCTTTTCCGTCTATAATTTCTGTTTTATTGCAATGCACTGATAACATTTTTCCATTTTCAATATTTGCTCTATCTACACGCGTTAGTTCAATCCACTTTACACCATCTTTTTTGCAATCAGCTAGTTCAACTTTCCTTGCTGGCATATGTGCTTCGTCTCTTCGGTATAAAATAGAAACCTCTTCTGCTCCCATTCTTATTGCTACTCTAGCAGAATCCATTGCCACATTTCCTCCGCCAATAACAACGACTTTTCCTAAATTAGAAATAAAATTTTTATCATTATATGCTCTCAAAAATGTATCTGAGTCATAAACAGAATCTAATTTTTGATCTGCAAGCTTATACATACTTGAAAGTTCTGCACCAATTCCAATAAATACAAAATCATATTCTTCTTTTAGTTCTACTATAGAAATATTCTTTCCTAAAGCATGTCCTAATCGAAATTCAACACCCATTTTTTTCAAAACTTGAATCATTTTATCAATGATTTTTTTCTCTAATCGAAAATCTGGAATTCCATAATTTAAAATTCCACCCAATACCTCTTCCTTTTCAAAAACGACTGACCTTACACCCTCTTTAGCAAGTTCAAATGCGCAAGAAAGTCCTGCTGGACCCGCTCCTATGATTGCAACTTTTCTACCAGAAACTCCTTCTTTTTGAAATATCTTTGGTTCTATTTGATTTTCCACCGCCCACTCATTAACAAAAACTTCTAATTTTCCGATTTCTGTTGGATTTCCCTTTATTCCTCTTACACAACTTCCTTCGCATTGATTTTCTTGAGGACAAATTAACCCACAAACATGGCTAAATAAATTATTTTGAATTAATATTTGATATGCTTCTTCTATTTTATCTTCTTTTATTTTCTCAATAAATTCTGGAATGCTTGTATGCATTGGACAAGCGTTACTACAAGGTCTATTCTTACAACCTAAACACCAATTGGCTTTTTGTTTCACTTCTTTTAAATTGTTCATTTCCTCTCCACATTTTCGTATTTTTTATATGATGTATTATATTACATTATATTGTTAAAATCAATGTTGACCTTATGTATTTTTTTTGTTATATTATACTTGAAGATTGGAGGAATACTTTATGTATTATATAGATTTTGATAACACACTTTATGAAACTGGAAGGCTTACAAAAGAAGTACTTTCTACATTTGCTAAAGTAATTGGAAAAACACAAGGAATCAATCCAAATATTGTTTTAGAAGAATTAAAAAAATCTTTTAATTCTACAGTTGATAATTTTGAATCTTTTGCCACTAATTTATCAGAAAAATATAATGTTAATGAACATACACTTCAATCACATCTTAAAAAGATTCTTATAGAAAATGGTGATAAATTTACATTTCCAGATGCAATTGAATTTCTAAAAAGATTACGTAAAAAAGGCGAAAATATTTGTATTTTAACCTATGTTGCTCAAAAGAAAAACTTAAAGCAACAAGCACTGAAATTAGCAGGTTCTGGAATCTTACCATATATTGATGAAGTTTATAATACAACAAGATTTAAATACGAATTAGCAATAGATTATAAAAATGGAATATTTATTGACGATAGTCCAAGAGATTTAGAAGGTTTATATAAAGCTGGAGTAAGACATTTAATTAGGATTAAAAAGCCTAATAATCTAAAAAGGACTTCTAAAGAATTAAATATTCCTGAAGAAATCCCAACATATACTTCCTTTGATGAAATTGAAATTTAAAGAATAACGGAGAAGATGACAAATTCATTTTCTCCGTTGTTTCCTTATAAGTATTATAAATATCATTCTCTATCAATAAAAAAATTTAAAAAAAGACTTGAAATGTAAACTCTTTTCTGTTATAATATTCTTTGTCATGGCGAAGTAGCTCAGTTGGCTAGAGCACTTGGTTCATACCCAAGGTGTCGAGAGTTCGAATCTCCCCTTCGCTACCAAAAAACGACTTACTATTTAGTAAGTCGTTTTTTCTATTCAAATATCTCCAATACCCTTTATTAGTCACTAATATCATAGTCTAGCGTAATATTTAAATTGTAATCAGGAAATTCTTTTTGAATTTCATCATGAATCTTTTGAAATGTTTCATCTCTTTGTTTGTCAGCAAAATCAATAATTACATCAAAATTAATTGATTTATCTTTTTCATTAATATAAAAACCATGCATTTGAATAACAGTCCCATGTGAATGAACAATTTTGCTAATCTTTTCTCTAATTTTAATAATTTTTTTATTCTGTGTATTAATAGAATAAATTCCAATCGCCGCCATAATAACGCTATGCTTTTCATAAACTTCTTTTGATATTTTTCTAGTTAATTCATCAATCTCTGCCGCTGTCATTGTATCTGGAACTTCAATATGTATTGATCCTAAATAAATATCTGGGCCATAATCATTTAACACTAAATCAAATGCACCATATACATTCTCATTTGCTGTAACAGTATTTTTAATTGCTAATGCTAAATCTCTATCTACTCTTTCTCCCAGAATTTGACTTAATGTACTCTTTAACATTTCAATACCAGATTTTACGATAACTGCTGAAATAATTAAACCTAACCAAGCTTCTAAACTAATCTTTAGTGTCACAAAAATAATTGCAGCAACTACTGTTGAAGTAGAGATAATGGAATCCATTAAAGCATCTTTTCCCGAATCCACCAAGGACTCAGAATTTACTTTTTCTCCCACTTTCTTCACATATAATCCTAAAATTATTTTTACAAATACCGCTACAATGATAATTCCAATTGAAATAATAGAGTAATCTGGTCTTTCCGGATGAATAATCTTTTTTCCAGATTCTATAAAAGAAGTAAAACCAGCATATAAAACGATAATAGAAATAATCATTGCACTTAAATATTCTACCCTTCCATGTCCATAAGGGTGTTCTTTATCTGGTGCTTTACCAGCAAGCTTTGTTCCAACAATTGTAATAACTGAGGAAAGAGCATCACTCAAATTGTTGACAGCATCTAATACAATTGCAATAGAATTAGAAATAAATCCAACAACTGCTTTAAAAGCAGCTAAAAAGATATTTGCAATAATCCCTTTAATACTCGTTTTGATAATAATTTTTTCTCTGTCCATAAAATCTCCTTTAAAAAATATAAGTCCTATATAATTATAGGACTCCTTTCGTTAAATTTCAACTAACTTTTAATACTCCGCTATCAGAATTCATTATGTATTCCTCACGAAGCTTTAATAATACTTTAATAGCTTCTTTTGAAAAAACATGTAAACCTCTTGAGATTTCATTTATAATTTTATCTCTTTCTTTACATCTTAATGATTTTTCTTCAAATTGCTCTAAAATATTACATGGAATCTTTCCAACTACTGAAACTTTACAATTATACAAAGCTCCAATTATTTCTGCTGCTACATTAGCTGTAATCCATTCCATTTGTTTTGCCTTTCTTGAACTGCTGTTCATTTCTTTGGTTTTTTCAAATATAAATTATTATACTTGACGTGAATCTGGAATGCTTTTAAAATTGGTTGCTTTAAGGAAAATTATTTTAATGCATCTAAAATTTCACTTTTAGCTGTTACACCTATAAACGTTTTTACGACTTGTCCATTTTTAATTACCATAATTGTTGGAATGCTCATAATTTCATATTTATCAGCGATTTCTGGATTTTCATCTGAGTCAACTTTTCCTACTTTTACTGAATCTCCTAGTTCCTCAGCAATTTCATCAATTAATGGACTCATCATTTTACAAGGTCCGCACCATGTAGCATAAACATCTACTAAAACTGTTTTATCAGCTTTTAAAACTTCCTCATCAAAATTTGCATCTGTAAACTCATATACCATAGTTTATTCCCCCTAAATTTAATTTTATACATTATTTAAATAATTTACAGCTGCAAGTCCTGCAACTGCGCCTTCATAAACTGCTTTACAAACTTGTAAAAGTCCTCCTGCTGCATTTCCACAAGAATACAATCCTTTTACATTTGTTTCCATATTTTCATTTACAACGATATTATCATTTGAAGTAAGCACACCAATTTTTTTTGCAAAATCAGCTCCTCCAGCTTCTCCCATAGCGACAAAAATTCCATCAACTTCTAGACTAGTTCCATCCTCAAACTCAATTGATCTAACTCTTGTATCGCCCTTAATTTCAGCAATTTTTGTCTCTATCGTTTCAAATTCTGTAGGAGCCTGTAAAAATTTTCCATTAGGCAATATTTTAACACTACCAACTATGTTTTGCAATACTTTTGCTTCAGAAATTGCAAATTTTCCATCTCCAATTACTACCACGTTTTTCTTACGATAGAAAAAGCCATCACAAATTGCACAATAACTAATTCCTTTTCCTTCAAATTCTGCAATACCAGAGATATTAGGTTTTAATTTTCTATTTCCCGTAGATAATATTAATGCTTTACCTTCAAAATTTCCATT
>JAFUWA010000013.1 GCA_017477355.1 Clostridia bacterium | reverse complement strand
TCCCACTCCTCTCATGATTAATATTTTTAGCCGTTCAACTTTAAATATTATACCATGTTTGAGTGGGATTTTTTGTTACTCTGTTCAAAACTATAAGTTTCTTGTACCCCCAGCTTAGCTGGGGGTTTCCTCTTAAATTAATAAAAAAGTCGTTATCAACAACGACTTTTTATTTTTATTCTTCTGGTGGAACCTCAGGAGGTTCTTCACTTTCCTCTACTACTTCTTCAGAAGTTTCTTCTCCTTCAGAAGCATTCTCTTCTAGTTCTTTTATTTCATCCTCGGTTATTTTATGTGCATTTATTTCTTGCACCTTTTTCTTATAATTATCTATTTCTGCTTGATTTTCAAAAATACTAGTTTGTTTTTGGCTTGTTCCAAATACAACTACTCCCATAATTACGATTGCGATTAATGCAATTACAACAAAACAAATTACCTTTGTCATTGTTTTTTTGAAGGCTTCTTCTGTCATCTTTTTCACTCCTCATTTTTATTTATAAGAAATATATCATAAATTATTATTTTAATCAAGAAAAAAACTATAATATATAATTTTTACATGAGATGAGGATATATTTTTCTGTAAATTGAGAATCAATTTACGTTTAGAAAAATGTAGCGGATGCATCCAAAATCGAGCCTTAAAAATTGATATATTATAGTTTTAATTTTATTTTGCCAAATATTCACAAACCAAATTACTAATTTCTGTAGGATTTTCTAATTCTAGTCCTTCAATTAAGCGTGCTTGCGCATATAATACTTTTGCATATTTTTTTAATTCTTCTTTATCTGACTCATATAAAAATCTTACCTTTTTAGCAATATCATGGTTATCGTTAATTTCAAGCACCATTTGTGCTTTTGCATTTTGATTATTTTGCATTGTATTTAATGTCTTTTCCATACCAACTGAGATAATTCCCTCATTTGTTAAACAAACTGGATGATTTTTCAATTTATGTGTAAATCTTACACTTTGTACCTCATTATTTAATGCTTCTTTTATAAAGCTTAGCATTTCTTTATTATCTTCATTAATTTTTTCAACAACTTCTTTTTCTTCTACTGTTTCTAAGTCGGTACTTTCTTGACTCACACTTGTGAATTTTTTACCATCATATTCCATCATAATTTGTAAAACAAACTCATCAATTTGATCTGTTAAGTACAAAACTTCATAGCCTTTTTCTTTAAAGCCCTCTACTTGAGGAAGCATATCGATTTTATCTATACTTTCTCCAGGAGCGTAATAAATGGAAGTTTGTCCTTCTTTCATTCTAGATACATATTCTTTAAATGTTACCATTTTCTTTTCTGTTGAAGAATAGAATAATAATAAATCTTTTAATTTATCTTTATTCATTCCAAAATCATTATAAGCTCCAAATTTTAACTGCAATCCAAAATTTTCAAAGAACTTCTCATAGTTTTCTCTATCATTTTTCAAAATATTTTCAAGTTCTGATTTTATCTTATTTTCAATATTTTTAGCAATAACTTTCAATTGTCTATCATGTTGTAGCATTTCTCTTGAAATGTTCAAAGACAAATCATCACTATCAACCAATCCTCTTACAAAAGCGTAATAGTCTGGCAAAAGATCACTACACTTATCCATAATTAAAACACCATTTGAGTATAGTTGCAATCCCTTTTCAAACTCTTTATTATAGAAATCCCAAGGTAAATTTTTAGGAATAAACAAAAGTGTTGTATACTTATATTGGCCTTCTACAGAACTATGAATTGTCTTTAATGGATTATCCATATCATAGAATCTTTCTTTATAAAAACTATTATATTCCTCTCCTTTGATATCCTTTTTATCCTTCTTCCAAAGTGGTGTCATTGAATTAATTGTTTCTAATTCATAATAAGATTCGTACTCTTCTGTTCCCTCTTTTTTCCTTCTTTTCTCCACTTCCATTTGAATTGGATAACGAATATAATTTGAATATTTTCTAATAATTTCTTGAATTTTATAGTTGTCTAAATATTCATCATAGTTTTCTTCTTCTGTTTTTTCTTTAATATGTAATGTTATTTTTGTTCCTACCTCTTGTTTACTACATGGCTCTATTGTATACCCTTCTACTCCAGATGATTCCCATTTATAAGCATTTTCTTCATCAATTGTTTTTGACTCAACTGTTACTTTATCTGCAACCATAAATGCTGAATAAAATCCAACGCCAAATTGTCCAATAATATCAATATCTTCTTTCTTCTCATTTTCTTCTTTGAAAGCTAAAGAACCACTTTTAGCAATTGTACCTAAATTCTCATCTAATTCTTTTTCATTCATACCACAACCATTATCTGTAACTGTGATTGTTCTTTCTTCTTTATTAACATCAATTTTAATTTTTAAATCTTCACGATTTACTTTTACATTTTTATCTGTCAAAGAGCGGAAATACAATTTATCCATTGCATCACTAGAATTAGAAATTAACTCTCTTAAAAATATTTCCTTATTGGTATAAATAGAATTAATCATTAAATCTAAAAGTCTTTTTGACTCTGCTTTAAATTCTTTATTTGCCATTTTATATTCCTTCTTTCTTGTGGAGCTTTACAAATTCCACTACGTTTTTCAAAAAGATGCTAGACTTATATTTCTAATCTCTAACATCTAATTCTAGCACATTATATACCTTCTTTTTAGCAATGTCAATATTAGACTGCTAAAAATATTTTATAAAAAAGACAGGTCCCTCCCTGCTTGTCCATGCAAGCATGAACAAAGCAGAAAGGGATCCGCTTTTCATCCGTTTACTTCAGTCAGAACATCACTTGGAGCACGCCCATTCGTTGATGGTATTGTTGATAAGCACCCACGGAACAGGTACATCAAACACATTCATGACGTCATAAGCGTGTTCAATTGAGAAGACATAAAGGTCAAATTTGTCCTTTCCAACCTTTTTCCAAATCTCCTCATGTCCGTAAAAGTACGCTTTTATGGCGTCTTCGCCAAATTGTCCCACGTACGGGAGCACCCATTGGTAATAGTCCGAGTAGGCACTCATGATGTTGTCCCAAATCCAAGGATCCATAGACATTGTTATGAGGTCCGTCATGGTCTCCACGAAGAGACTAAACGGATAATCTTCATTACCTGCTCCACCATGAGTAAGTTCGCAAAGATAGTGGACTAATTCGTGAACAAATAGCCATTCACAAACATCATTTTGGTTGGCATTTTTATTCACAAATATCGTTTCATCTCTGTAGAATGCCATACAAGACTCACTGCTATCCTTACCATACCTAACAGGAGCTTCCATAATCTTCTCGATGAGATACTCCTTATCTCTCAGAATTGTCGACTTCCGGATGTAGTCCACAACAATTCCTTTGGCCCTGTTAGCCATAGACATAAGGGTTCTGTTCGTCACGTCCCTTCCAGTATCCTCTGCCAAGGGCTCCAGTTCTGTCGGTTCTACCAGCTCGATATACTGAACGTCACCGTTGATGTTAGCTGTATACCTGTTATTCTTGAACGACACAGAATATGTGCGTCCAGGTACCGCCTCAAAGAAACACAGTTCTTCCTCTCCGAGGTTGATCAATTCTTTGTCGTAAGACAGGTAGCCTTCTCTCTCGGTAGCTACTGTCTCGACGATGCCCTCGATGCTCTCTCCTTCGCGAGTAGAGCACGCCGTCATGGTCAGGCAAACAAGCACCATAACCAAGACCCAGATGTTACGGATGACTTTTTTCATAGTCACTTTCTCCTCCGTATAATGAAACAAAGATCAACTAGTAACTACTATATGTGAACTGGTCGTATTCCTACGCCAGATAATTTAATTATAATAGTAAACATAATATCTGTCAAATTTGCGTTTCTTATTCATTTCCTTTTAAGCTTGATACCATATCAATTTTATTAATCTTTCTTGCTAAGAATTTATTAATCAAATAAGAAACTATGAAAGATCCTAAACCAGAAATAGCATAAGTAATTGGCCTAATATATGCATTAAAATCATAAATATCTCCAATAGCATTAGCAAAGATATAATCTGTTACCCAAAAAGCAACTGGAAAACTTAATAAAATAGCAACAATCGTTATCCAAATATTTTGCTTTATAAAAATTTTCTTAATCTGCTTATTTTTATATCCAAGAACTTTTAACGTGGCAAATTGATATTCTTTTTCTGTAAAAGATAATATTCCTAAGTTATAAATAATAACAAATCCTAAAGCAATCGAAATTCCTATTAATAAATAAATTACCATAAACATCATTTGTAACATATTATCCATTTCTGAACGAATATTTCCAATAGATTGAATTGTATTTACTCCATTAATTTCTTTTATCTTGCTTAAATCTTTATTAGTATATATACTATCCGGCCTATAAGTTGTTTCCTCTAATGTTTCAAAATAATCTTTTGTACAATAAAATTGTTGATTCTGAGGATCTTTTGCTAATCCAGCAATCTTACTCTTGTACCATTTATCAGTTGCAACAATTCTCCATTCTACAGTATCACCCACTTTTAAATTTTTTAATTTTGACATCTTCTCTGTAATATAAATTCCATCATTTTTCATTTCAAATGGTTTTTTATTGTGGTCTGTTGTTTGCAATAACCCTTTTGCATCATTAATTGTAAGAGCATTTAATTCTATTTCATCATCATTCTTAAATTCTACCCCTACACTCTGAGATGTCTTTTCTCCGTATTTTTCTATTATTGCTTCATATTGACTATCTGTGTAATTTTCACTTAAATTCAAACGATAATCAAAATGATTAATTACTTCAAATTCCCATCTCATATATTCATTCAAAGAATCAAACATTCCAAGAGCAACAACAACCAGCATTGTACATCCCATAATTCCAACTAAAGCCATAAATGTTCTTGCTCTATTTCTCAAAACATCTCTCAAATTCCATTTTGTAGATAAAGATGCTCTCTTAAAAATTCCTTTTGTTGTAATATCAAACTTAGAAATTTTAACTTTTGGAATTTCAACTCTTATTGCTTCAGCAGCTTTTTCCTTTAAAATCTTTCTACAAGATAAATAAGTCACTAAAGTAATAACGATAACAATTCCAATTGCAACTTCATATACTAATGGAATTAAATATGTATGTAAATAAG
This sequence comes from Clostridia bacterium, assembly GCA_017477355.1. GTDB lineage: Bacteria > Bacillota > Clostridia > TANB77 > CAG-508 > Scatovivens. The sequence continues at coordinate 39,207 of JAFUWA010000013.1, read as the reverse complement.
GAATTTCATAATACACTAATTCCATATTTAAAAAGAAACTTCCTAAAGTATATCTTCCTATGAAAAGTCCTAAAACACCTGCTACAACAGAAATAAAAAATCCATAATTCACATACATCCACGTAATTTTTCTTTTCTTAATGCCAAGTGCTTTTAATGTTCCGATTTGTGTTCTTTCTCTTTTTACAAATCGATTCATTGTCGTTACAACAGATAAAATTGCAATAAACACAAACAATCCAGAAAAGATTCCTGAGTAACTTTCTCCTTCTTCTGCTTCTCTTAAGAAACCTGAATAAGATATATCATCCTCTCTATCTGTTACAGTAATCACATTATCAATATTTTCTTTGATACTTGCCTTAACTTCCTTCAATTGTGAAAGATCATCTACATCTACTATCATATATGGAAAAACATGAAACATTTCAGGTAATTCATTAATAGATAAATAAGCAAATCCATAATCAGTATGTGTTGGAAAAATTGCTGTTTCGTCTTTCATAAAGTATACATGATCTGGAGCTTCCACAATTGCTACTACTTTTTCTTTTAAAGTAAGACCTTCGTAAGAAAGCTCAATCTCATCTCCAATTTTAATTCCAAGATTTTCAGCTAAATATTCGTCAAACCACAAACCTGATTTGTTGACATCAAACTTCTCTCCCTTTTGAACATATAATTGATTAATATCATTTGATTCAATAAAATTGCATTCAATAACAAACTCTTTTAATTCTTTTCCTGTAGTTTTATTAGTATAATCTTCTGGATTAACAACATTTGCTTTAATTCTCAATAATCTTTCCGCATTATTGACATTATCTAACTCTTTTACTTTTTCCAAGTCTTCTTTAGAAAAGTTTTCTTTTGTTACCCACAAATCTTGTAAATTTTGCTTTTTATAATACTCTTCGCTACCAAATTTCATTCCATCCATATAAGCATGTATTCCTGAAAAAGCAAATACTGCTAGAAATACCATAAGGAAAATAGTAATAAACTGAGATTTATTATGCTTCAAATCTCTTAACATTTTTTTGAATAACATTACCACTTCACCTCATCAATCTTTTTAGGATTTGGATTTTTAACAACACTTTCAATCTTTCCATTTTTTACATGGATTACCGTGTCTGCAATATCAGCAATTAAACTATTATGTGTAACAATGATAACCGTATTTGCGCCATGATTTGCATCACATTGTTTTCTTAAAAGTTTTAAAACATCTACACCAGTATGAGAATCTAATGCTCCTGTTGGTTCATCACAAAGTAATAATTTTGGATTTTTAGCAACAGCTCTGGCAATAGAAACTCTCTGTTGTTCTCCTCCTGATAATTGATTTGGAAATTTATTTTTATGTTCTTCTAAGCCTACACTTTTTAAGGCTTCTTCTGTAGGAATTGGATTCTTTACAATATCTTTAACGATATCAACATTTTCCTTGACTGTTAAGCTTGGCAAAATGTTGTAAAATTGAAAAATAAAACCTACATTTTCTGCTCGATAGCTTGATAGTTTATTTTCATTATAGCTAGAAATATTTTCTCCATCTATAATAACTTCTCCTGAGCTTGGAGAATCCATTCCCCCTATCAAATTTAAAAGAGTTGATTTACCTGCTCCTGAAGGTCCAAGAACAACAATCATCTCTCCCTTGTTTAGCTCTAAGTCTATATTATCAAGAGCTTTAAATTCATTTTCTCCGATTTTATAAACTTTGCTAACATTTTTTAGTTCTACGATTTTTTCCATTTTCAAAAACCCCCTTGTATTTATCTTTAAAACATATCATATAAATGGAAAAAATTTAAAAAATAGTATTGAAATTCAAAAATGGGTAAAGTGTTTCCACGATACCCATTTTAATTCTATATAGTTACTATTTCGTTTGTAGCATTTTGACTACAGATTTTAGTAGCATTGTAGAATTTAAAAAACTGAATATCTCTTTGAATTTGAACTTTTTTTCAAATACTGTTTCTTAAATTTTATTCTACTATAAAATACCACTTTTTTATCTATTTGTAAAGAGATTTAAACCATTTTTTTATTTTTCCCCAAAAGCTTTCTTTTTTTATTATTATGCTCTCAGACGCCTTTTCCATCTCAGTTTGAGAAATTATTTTCTCTGACATCATTTCATCTGTCATTGATTCTTCAAATATATTTTCTGTAGGATATTTTTGACTCAATTGTTCTTGAAATTCTCTTTCGTTTTTCTTCAAATTCTTCAAGAAATGAGCTTTTTGTTCTTCTGTTTCACACCAACAATTCAAGCAAATGCAACCAATAATTCCTTTTGTTTCTTGTCGCAAATTTAGTTCATTTAATGGCTTTGTATAATCAAAATTACATTGATACTCTTTTGATGCATTCTCTTGTAAAAAATGCATCATCTTTTTAGGAATCTTATCTAAATCTTCTTTTCTAATTCCTTTTAAATAATATAATGTTTCAGCCATTGCTATTTCATATTGTGCACCTACCATATTTCCTCCTAGGTTTATTAAAAAATTTCTCCTATAGATTGTGTTTGATCTGGTTCTTCTCTTTCTTTTCCAAATTCCTGCATTGCTTTTTGTACATCAGAAAGCTTTGTTCCTTTATCTGTAGCTACATCTTCTAATCCTGCTTTTCCAGAATTTTCAGAAACTATTTGCTCTTGCGCTTGAGCTAGTCTTAACATTTCTTGTTTAGCAAGATTCATTGCTTCTTTTATGTCTTTTCCTTGAGCAATATATTTTAAAATAAGTTGCTCAAAATTATCTAATGTATTTTCTAAGCCACTTTTTTCTTGTATTGGAAGCTGTTTGACTGGCTCAGAACTTTCAGACTCTTGCACTAATCCTTGTTGCTCCACTTCTTGCGAAACAATTTGTTCTGCCAAATCTCTTGCCTCTTCCAAACTTTTTCCTGAGACTAACGCGTCAAAAATCTTTTCTTCTACACGTGTTACAAGTGCTAATTGAGAATCCCTTTCTTCTTCTGAAATTTTACCATTTTCAAATGCAATGGCTATTCTTGAATTTCTACAATAACCATCCCAAATATATTTTGGAATATCTGCTTCTTTGATTCCTTTTGCTTTCAATCTTTCAATTGTATCTGCTTCCGGATAAATTCCAACAGAATCAAAAATCTCTGCACCATTTCTCTTCCAGAAATTTTTATCTTCCATACCTAGAATTCCAAAATCACTTTCCTTAGCAGCTCCTATTTCTGAAGCAAATCTTACATCTTCAATATGTTTTCCTTCTATTAGTCTATCAAATAATAGCTCTGCAATTCTCTCTACTAATGCTAGCTGTCTATCTCTTTCTTCAGCTGAAATTTTTTGAGCATCAAATGCTTCATTAATCATCATTGTTCTAACAAATCTATCCCACACAAAGCCAATCGCATCTTGTTCACTAATTCCCTTTGCTTTCATCAGCTCCATTGTTTCTTGGCTTGGCCTTATCCAAGGCTTTGAAAAAGCTTTCATGTCTCCTAACCAATATAATTTTCTTGTCTCTTGCTTTTTTTCTCCAGATACTACTTTGGATGCTGTTTCTAAAGTCTCCGCAGATAGTTCTTCTGGAATATGCTGCCTTACTTCATACCATGCTTCTTGTGTCTGTTCTACTCCATCTTGAGACTTTTCACTTTCTTCACGCTGTTCTCTTGCAATCGCTATAACAGCCTCTTCTATGATTTTCATGCATTGACGTCGAATTACTGTAAACTCTTCAAAAATGCGACTATTTTGTTTTAATAAATTGTTTGGCAATTCTATTTTAAACAAATCTCTTGATTGATTTAAGATTTGTGCTAAATCATCAATTTTTTCTTGAGCACCTCTTTGGTGATGCGGCTCTAAACTTCTTCCTGCCCATGCTAGCTCAATTCCATATCTTCTCAAATCATCAGATAATAATTGTGTAAATTCTTGCAAAACTGCTTGCTTATTCTGTCTTGCACGTTCATCTAAATCAGCTGATACTCTTCTGTCATCTTGATCTTGAGCATTTTTAATAGAGTTTCCCATTGAACTACTATAAGGCGCTTCAAACCTCTCAGATGGTTTTGTCATAGCAATCTCATCTAATTCTTGATTAAATACTTGTTTTAAAGCTGTAGCAAATTCTACTCCATGATTTTGCACTAATGATATAACTTGAAGCATCATTTCATCATATAAATAACTTGCTTTTTCAGCTAGATAATGATACTGCCTAGAGGCTTCTGTTCCTCTTTCATATGGCTCAATTGCATCTAAGATTCTTGTCCTATAACGATTTTTATCCATTTCTAAAGAAAAACTATCTCTACCGAACAAATTCTTCTAATTCTCTTGCTAACTTTTCTTTACAGTATTCAATGATATCTTGAATTGTAGCATCTGGATGAGATTCTACAATTCTACTCAACTCACTATTATCTATTTTTTCTGGATTCATTCTAGTTTCTCCTTATGTACATTATTTTGCTTCTTCCGGATTTAAAATTTTTTGAATATCTTCATCTTTCTGTAACTCTTCATCAATATATTCTAAGCACTTTTTACTCTGCTTCAATGCTGCAATAGCGACATCTTTATCTTTTCTTAGTCTCAAACTTGCATACTTCAATATAATTGATTTTTGACTAACTGCTGCTATTACCATATCTTTATCGTCTCTCAATTCTTGAGATGCAAAGTATAATACTTGTCCATCGTTCTTAGCTGCTGTTATCATTACATCTTTATCAGCCTTTAACCTATCTGATGCATAGCAAGCTGTCCACCCTGCTTGGTTTACAGCTTCTAGCAAAATATCTTTGTCATCTTTTAATCTATCTGATGCAAATTCCAATGCACCACCATCTACTTTTACTGCCTCTAGTAAAATTGTCTTATCGTCTCTAATTTCATCATTTGCCCATTCTATTAAAAGTGGCATTGTTTTTACAAGTTCTTCATAATATTTTTTATCATTTGTATGTTCTCTTGCTTCTATTACTTCTCTCGCTTCTGGCATTACTCACAGTCATTCGAATGATAAGCGCAATACTCGCTTCTAATTCGAATTATCCTTTCCTTCATTATTTTGCTGTATCGCAGCATTTACTGATGTATCTTTTTTAAATTTTTTTATTTCTAATTCATTATCTTTATTTATAACAATTTCAAAACAATCTTTTTTACGAATCTCATCTGCAACAATAGAACGACTGACTCTTGTTTCAATTTCATCTTGAATTGTTCTCTTTAAAGGTCTTGCACCATAATTGATGTCATAACCTTCTTCTACAATCCATTTTACGACATCATCAGAAACCGTCATTATAATATCCTGTTCTGCTAGTCTTCCAATTAATCCTTTTAACAATAATTTTACAATGTTAAATACTTGAGTCTTAGCCAATGCTTGGAAGAAGATGATTTCATCTAATCTGTTTAAGAACTCTGGTCTAAATTATGAACGTAAATCTGTTTTAATCTCTTCTTTGATATTTTCTGCAATTTTTCCAGTTTTAGAAATACTATCTAGTATTTTCTGAGCTCCCATATTAGATGTTAAAATAACAATTGTATTCTTGAAATCAACTGTTCTTCCTTGAGAATCTGTTAATCTTCCATCATCTAACATTTGTAAAAAGATATTAAATACATCTGGATGGGCTTTTTCTACCTCATCAAATAACAATACACAATATGGTTTATGACGAACAGCTTCTGTTAATTGTCCCCCCTCTTCATAACCAACATATCCTGGAGGTGCACCAATTAATCTAGTAACGCTAAATTTTTCCATATATTCAGACATATCAAAACGAATCATATTCTTCTCATCATCAAACAAGTTACGGGCAAGTGTTTTTGCAAGCTCTGTTTTACCGACACCACTAGGTCCCAAGAATAAGAAAGAACCAATTGGCCTATTTGGATTAGCAATTCCTGCTTTTGAACGAAGAATTGACTCAGCTACTTTCTTAACTGCTTCATCCTGTCCAACAACACTTTCATGTAAAGTATCTTCTAAGTTCAATAATTTTTCTTTCTCACCTTGAGACATTCTTGTTACTGGAATTCCAGTCCATTTTGAAACAATTTGTTGTATTTCTTCTTCTGTTACTTTATTTCTTAAAAGAGTGCTCTTTCCACCTTGTTCTTTTTCAATTTCTTTTTCTTCTTGTTCTAAGACTTGTTTTAAGTTTGGAAGTGTTGAATAACGTAATTCTGCTACTTTATTCAAATTATATTCACGTTCTGCTTGCTCAATTTGCGCATTTACTTCATCAATTTTAGCTTTTAATTTCTGAATTCTAGAAATATTCTTTTTCTCAATATCCCATTTTGCTTTTTTATTCTGGAATGCAGCTCTCTGTTTCACTAACTCGTCTTGAATCTTAGCCAAACGAACCTTAGAAACTTCCTCCTCTTCACGAGAAAGTGCCGCTTCCTCAACTTCTAATTGCATAATTTTTCTAGAAATCTGATCTAATTCTACTGGCATTGATTCCATTTCTGTTCTAATCAAACTGCAAGCTTCATCAATTAAGTCAATTGCCTTATCTGGTAAATATCTATCTGTAATATATCTATTAGATAATGTTACTGCAGCAACAATCGCTTGATCTTGAATTTTAACTCCATGATAGATTTCAAATTTCTCTTGAATACCACGAAGAATTGTAATTGCATCATCAATTGTTGGCTCAGGAACTGAAACTTGTTGGAAACGTCTAGCTAAAGCTGGATCTTTCTCAATATATTCTCTATACTCATCTACTGTTGTAGCACCCATACAATGAAGTTCTCCGACGTGCAAGTTTTGGTTTCAATAAATTACTTGCATCCATTGCTCCATCTGTTTTTCCAGCTCCAACTAAATTATGGATTTCATCGATAAATAAAAGGATATCTCCATGAGATTTATCTAGTTCATCCATAATTCCTTTTAATCTTTCTTCAAATTCACCTCTATATTTGGCACCAGCAATTAAAAGTCCTAAGTCTAAAGAAAAAATCGTCTTTCCTTTCAAACTTGTTGGAACGTCACCTCTGATAATTCTATGAGCTAACCCTTCAACAATTGCTGTCTTTCCGTACTCCGAGGTTCACCAATTAATACTGGGTTATTTTTGGTTTTTCTTGTTAATATTCTAATAACATTTCTAATTTCATCATCTCTACCAATAACAGGTTCTAACTTGTTTTCTTTCGCAAGTTCTGTTAAGTTCTTTCCAAACTTAGAAAGAATATTTAAATTGCTTTCTTCCTCTTCTTCAGGATCTACTTTTACTTTACTGTTATCATTAACATCTTTCAAGGCACCTAAAAATTTATGTTTTGTAATTTGATAAAGTTTTAGTAATTTTTTCAATTCGTCTGGAGCATAATCAAGAATCCCTAAGAAAAGATGCTCTGGAGCTATAAAACTATCCCTCATACTTTGACTTGCTTTTTCAGCATCTTCTAAAACCTTCTCAACATCTCTTGAGAAACGCATTCCATTACTTTGTCCAGGTTGAGGCAATACTGACAGCTCATCTTCAACAAGTTGCCTAAATTTCTCAACCTCAACATCCATTTTCGTCAATAACTGATAGATAAAATTATCTTTTTTATCTAACATAACACAAACTAAATGGTATGATGTAATTTCCGCATTTTGATTTTGAATAGCTAGTGTGCTTGAACCCGTAAGAATGGCTCTTGCTGTATCTGTAAAATTAGAAATATCCATAGTAAATTTTCCTTTCTTTTGTATATAAATTCACAAAATAATTATATCTTAAATAAAAAATTATTACAATAGCATTTTAAAAAGTTATACATCAATTTTATCAATCGATTTCGGACGCATCCGCTACATTTTTCTAAACGCAAATTGATTCTCAATTTACAGAAAAATATATCCTCATCTCTTTCAAAAATTATGTATAACTTTTTAAATACTTACGTAAACAAATTGTTGTTTTTTGTCATTCCGTATGGTAAAATAATTTGACACAAATAGACAAAAGCAAATATAAATTTTAGGAGGTTTAACTATGCAATTTGAAGAATGGAAAGGATTTGAAGAAGGCAATTGGCAAGATGAAATTGATGTAAGAGATTTTATCCAAAAAAACTACACTCCTTATTCAGGAGATGAAAGCTTTTTAGTTTCCCCTACGGAAAAAACAAAGAAGCTTTGGAACAAAGTTCTAAAACTATATCAAAAAGAAAAAGACAATGGTGGTGTTTTAGATATCTCTTGTGATATTGCATCCACTATTTCTAGCCATGATGCTGGATATATAGATAAAAATCTGGAAGAAATTGTAGGACTACAAACAGATGCTCCTTTAAAAAGAGCAATTATGCCAGAAGGTGGTATTAGAATCGTTGAAAAATCTTGTGAAGCTTATAACAGGAAAGTTTCTGATAAAATCGAAGATATTTATCACCATTATAGAAGAACACATAATGATGGTGTTTTTGCAGCATATACTCCTGAAATTCGAGCTGCAAGAAGTTCTCATCTAATCACAGGTCTTCCAGATGGTTATGGACGTGGAAGAATCATTGGTGACTATAGAAGAGTTGCTCTTTATGGAGTTGACACTCTTATTGAAGATAAAAAAGCACAATATGCTGAAGCTACAAGCGAATGCATTACAGAAAATTTAATTCGTGAAAGAGAAGAAATTCATGATCAAATAGCTGCTTTAGAAGAATTAAAAATCATGGCAGAAAAATATGGATTTGATATTTCTAAGCCAGCCAGAAATGCTAAAGAAGCAATTCAATGGTTATACTTTGGATATTTAGGAGCAATCAAACAACAAAACGGAGCTGCAATGAGTATCGGTAGAAATTCTACTTTTTTAGATATTTATATTGAAAGAGATTTAAAAAACGGAATCTTAACAGAAAATACAGCTCAAGAATTAATGGATCATTTTGTTATGAAATTGAGAATGGTAAGATTCTTGAGGACTCCTGAATATGACCAATTATTTAGTGGTGACCCAGTTTGGGTTACTGAAAGTATTGGTGGCCAAGGTATTGATGGAAGAACTTTAGTGACTAAAAATTCTTTTAGAGTTTTACATACTTTAAATAACTTAGGGCCTGCTCCAGAGCCTAATTTAACAGTTCTTTGGTCTTGCAATTTTCCTAAGAACTTTAAAGACTTTTGTTCAAAAATGAGTATTAAAACAAGTGCAATTCAATATGAAAATGATGATTTAATGAGAGAATATTGGGGTGATGATTATGGAATTGCTTGTTGCGTATCAGCTATGAGAATCGGAAAGCAAATGCAGTTCTTTGGTGCTAGAGCAAACCTAGCCAAAACGCTAACTTATGCTATCAACGGTGGTAGAGATGAGGTATCTGGAAAACAAATTACCCCAAAATTTGCTCCTATTACTTCTGAATATTTAAATTATGATGAAGTTTGGGAAAGATTTGATCAAATGATGGATTATGTTGCTAAAACCTATGTTAACGCATTAAATATTATTCATTATATGCATGATAAATATGCTTATGAAAGCCTAGAAATGGCTTTACATGATAGAAATATTCTTCGTACAATGGCATGTGGAATTGCTGGTCTTTCAGTTGTTGCTGATAGTTTTTCTGCTATGAAATATGCAAAAGTAAAAGTAATTAGAGATGAAACTGGACTAGCTGTAGATTATGAAATTGAAGGTGACTATCCAAAATATGGTAATGATGATGACAGAGTAGATTCTATTGCAGTAGAAATTGAAAAAACATTTATGAATAAATTAAAAAAATTACCTACTTATAAAAATTCAAAACCTACCATGTCAATTCTAACAATCACTTCAAATGTTGTTTATGGAAAAGCAACTGGAAGCACTCCTGATGGAAGAAAAGCAGGTGCACCATTTGGACCAGGTGCAAATCCAATTCATGGCAGAGATACTCACGGTGCTGTTGCTGTATTAAATACAATGACAAAATTGCAATATAAGTATGCTGAAGATGGTATTTCTTATACATTTGCAATTACGCCAAATACGCTTGGCCATACAGAACAAGAAAAAATTAATAATCTAACTGGATTACTAGATGGATATTTTGTACAACATCCTCATCACATCAATGTCAATGTATTTAATAGAGAACTACTTTTGGATGCAATGGATCATCCAGAAAAATATCCTCAATTGACAATTCGTGTTTCAGGATATGCTGTTAACTTTGTAAAATTAACTCGCGAGCAACAACTTGATGTTATTAATAGAACAATTCATGAAAGACTATAAACACAATATTTAGGAAAGAAGGATGTATAAATGGAAGTAACTTGTCGTCTGCACTCAACTGAAAGTTTTGGAACCCTTGACGGACCTGGAATACGATTTGTTGTATTTCTCCAAGGCTGTCCCTTAAAATGCAAATATTGTCATAATAGAGATACTTGGGATGAGTTTGGTGGTGAAGTTGTCAGTATTGATGAAATTATAAAGCGCATTCATCACTCTATCCCCTACATGAAATCCTCTAATGGTGGTGTTACCGTCTCTGGTGGCGAACCTCTTTTACAAGCAAAATTTGTCAAAGAATTATTTAAGCTCTTGCATAAAGAAGGAATTCATACTTGTATTGATACTGCTGGTAGTCTTCCTATTACAGAAGAGATTAAAGAACTATTAGAAGTAACAGATTTAGTTTTATTAGATGTAAAACATATTAATAGTATTAAATCTGTTGATTTAACAGGGCAATCTAATGCAAATAATCTTAACTTTGCAAGATATTTAAGTAATCACAAAATTCCAATTTGGATTAGACAAGTTATTGTACCAGGTTATACTGACAAAAAAGAAGATCTGCTTCAATTAAAAGATTTTATAAAATCTTTAGATACAGTAGAAAAAGTGGAACTTCTTCCCTATCATGATTTTGGAAAATATAAATGGGATAATTTAGGTGTTCCTTATCCATTAGAAGGAGTTAGAGTAGCTAATCAAAAAGATATAGATAAAGCAAAAGAAATTTTAGGAATCTCCTAAAATTTCTTTTTTCTTTACATTCCTGTCCTTGGTAACTTTACTGCCTTTTTTATAATGCGTGGTTCTCCAATAATCACTTCTTCATAGACTGGATCTGGTTCAATTTCTTGAACAATTACTTCTGGTTCTTTTTCTATAATGATTATCTCTGGTTCTGGATCTTTTTCAACAATAATTGTTTCTGTTTCTTTCGGAGTCTTTGCATTTTTGATAAACACATCTTTGATGCTATTCTCTGCTAGATGAATTTCATGAGTGTCAGAATCTAAAACATATCCATCACTAGCTTGTATTTCCTTTAAATAATACTTTCGATTTACTACCGGATATTCTTTGCTCATTGCCTCTCCTCTTTCATCTGTTTCAAGAACTTCTAATAAATTCATTTCTTCATCATATAATTCAAATTTGGTTCCGTTTCAATCTAATATTATCATTTTCTAAATCTTGCTTAATGATTCGTAACCACCCTTTAATGAGCTCATTTGAAACTGTTATTTCAGATTGCTTATTATATTCTATATTCATTTCGAAAACATCTGTATTTACTTTATATTTAGGATTTGGCTCTAATTCTTTTAAAATATATTTTCCTTGATATAAATTTTCAAAATAAATTTCTCCATTTTCATCTGTTGTTTTTTCAATCACTTCATCTGTATCTTGATTTCTCAACTCAAATTTTACACCCTCTATCGGAGTATTTGTTTGACTTTCTATTTTATTTACTTTTAAACTTCCTGTATTACAAAAAATATCTAAATCTCCTTTGGCTAATTCATCCCCAAAACTATCGAATGTAACCGTATAATTTTGATAACCACTAGGTGCTTTTCCATAAAAAACAGGATAATTTTTTACCTTTCCAACAATTTGGAAACTACCATGAATATCTTGCGTTAATCCACTTTTAGGAACTAAAATTCTAAAATTTTCCTCAGGATAAAACACTGTTTGAGGACTATTTTGCAAATCAGTAATAATTGTTCCATTTGGAAAACCAGACAAATTCTTTACTTCATATTTTTCTTCTTCCAGCTTAGATTGTACTTTAAAGTCTTGAGAATAATAATTTTCATTTTCTCTCCATTCTCCTTCTTTTGTAATAGTAATTGTCCCAGTCTGTCTTTGAATAGATTCATCTTCTGCAACAACTTCAACTAAATTTTTTAAGGCTTGATAAGTCTGAACCGTAACCGGCTTTGTTTCATCATAGGTATATCGACTAAAATCAGCATTTTCTGTAACGCAATAAATTGCAATTTTAGTTACCATATAAGCATCATCATCAGAAAGTCCCATATTATTATAAGGGTATCCATTTGTTACAATCCTCCAAACTTTTTCATTATTAATATAGTCTGAAATATTTACTGTATATTCTTCTATCTCTGCTCCTGGTAATCCTCCGTCTAGACAGTAAACTGGATAAAATTGATTATTTCTCTCATATCCAACAATAGAACATTTAATACTTCCTAATGTACCATCTGATTTTTTATATAATAAATCTGGTGGAGCTATTCTTCCTGTAAATATAATATCGGCCTCTTCTATCTCTATTGCTAGAGCACAAGGACTAAATACTTGTATTAAAATAATTAATATCATTATTCCTGCAAAAATTTTTTTTATCATATTTTATGTACTCCTTTCTTTTATTTCTCTATTAAAACTCCTTGGACACATAATCGATATTCTTCACGATTTTCAACACATGTAATCAAAGTTATTCTATTATCTTCTGTATCTTCTAGCATAGACCAATCTGTTTCATAAATAATAGAAATATCTATTATTTGATATTCATACTTCTTCTCATCCACAAAATAATAAATTGCATCACCTTCTTCTAATTCCTTCACTCTAGCAAAATAATTGACTCTATATCCTCTGTTATGTGCAGCTAATCCGCAATTTCCATTTCGTCTAGAAGTATTTTCAAAATGTCCGACTGATCTATTTAAAACTTCATCATCTGTGCCTTCTTCAATAGGTGCATATAATCTAATCTTGGGAATTTCAATATACCAATCAAATTCATTTTCTTCTTGAACTATTTTCTCTTCTTTCCCAACAATTTGATTATCTATAATATTATCTATATCATCTATTTTTATAGTTCTTTCTTTTTCAACAGTGTTTTTAGAAAAAACATTATTTTCAACAAATCTAATTCCGATACTAAAACATAAAACAATGCTAACACTCAAAATAAGACTAACACTATTAATAAAGCTTGTATTATACTTTAAACAAACTACAATCACCCCCATATTTTGTTTTTATCAACTTTTAAATGATTAATTTGGCCAGAATTTAGCCTTAGAAAATACGAAATAAATATTAGAAAAGTATTACTATTAGAAGCAATCATTTCCAATTGCAATTATAATAATACTTTTCTCTCACTTTGTCAAGAATTTTTTACTAAGATGCATTTTTTAATTCTAATCTAATTTTATCGCCTATCATTGCAATAAATTCGCTATTAGTAGGTTTTCCTTTATTACTATCAATTGTATATCCGAAAATATTTTCTATTGCATTAATTTCTCCTCTATTCCAAGCAACTTCTATTGCATGACGAATAGCGCGTTCTACTCTAGATGGTGTCGTCTTATGTTTTTTAGCCAAATCTGGATATAATTGTTTTGTAATTTGATTTAATACATCCATATCTTCCACTACCATAATAATTCCATCTCTTAGATATTGATATCCTTTAATATGAGCTGGAACTCCTACTTCGTGAATGATATTGGTAACTAATGCTTCTAAATTATTTTCTCTTGTTTTAGGATTGGATATATTGATATAATTTGATTTTAATCCATTGTTATCTTTTAAAATGAAATTATTGGTAGGAAATCTTGTTATGTTTTTTAGTTCTCTAATTCTTTTTACTAAGACATCTAATTCAAATGGTTTTACCATATAGTAACTTGCTCCCATTGCTAAAGCCTTTTTGGTAATACCATCTTGTCCAACTGCTGAAAGCATGATACAAGTTGGCATAATCCCCTCACTATTTAGTTTTTCTAAAACCCCTATTCCATCTAAATGAGGCATTATTACATCTAGCAAAACAATATCAGGATGCATTGTCGTTATTTTGTCATATGCTTCTAATCCATCTTTTGCCGTAGCAATTACCTCCATGTCTTCTTGTTCTTCTAAAAATTTTACAAATGTTGAAACGAACTCTAAATTATCGTCAGCAATCATAATCTTAACCTTTTCCATAACCTCTCCTTTTCTCTTATATGTAATCAAATTTTATCTTTTGTGATACTTTTCGTATCAGATAAATTCATTATAGTTTTAAATTTTGTATTTTGCAAGCATTTTTGCGTGCTATAATTCGACAAAAAAATTGACGAATATAGCTATATTCGTCTTATTTCAATAATTTCACTATCTCTTCCTTTAAGATTTCTGTTGCTTCTTCTTCTACATCTTTTGCATTTTTTCCTTCTAACAATTTGCTAAAATCAATTGGTTTTCCATACGTAATTGTCACTTTATGAAATGGCTTAGCCTCACCCTTAATTCCTATTGGAATAATTTTAGCGCCTGTTTTTAAAGCCATATATGCTGCACCATTTTTCATTTTCCCTTCATTTTTATCCATTCCATGTCTAGTACCTTCCGGAAAAATGCCAATACAGCCACCATCTTTTAACTCTTTTAGTGCTTCTTTTAATGGACCAATATCCTTAGAATCTCTTTTTACATAAATTGCATTATAAGCATAACATAAATATCGAAATAATAAATTTCCTTTTAATTCTTGTTTTGCCATAAATCTCATTAGCCTAGGACTTGATATAATAATTATTGGTCCGTCAAAATAACTTGTATGGTTTCCGCAAAACAAAAGAGCTCCTTCTTTAGGAATATTTTCTTTTCCTTCTACTTCATATCTATAAACGATTTTACTATATATTCTAATTGCGTTTGTTACAACTACTCTACTAATTGCCTTCCAAACATTATTTAATTTTTCTTTCCATTTATTCATAATTACATTCTTTCTTTGATAATATTTTCTACTCTTTCTACCACTTGAGGAATTGTTAAATTACTTGAATCAACAGTAATAGCATCTTCAGCTTTTTTTAATGGTGCAACAGAACTCGTCATATCATTATAATCTCTAAATTTTACATTTTCTAAAATTTCTTCAAAAGAAATATTGTTGATTCCTTTTGCTTTATTTTGTTCCATTCTACGTCTTGCTCTCTCTTCAGGAGTTGCATCTAAATATATTTTTACATCTGCATTAGGAAAGACATTTGTACCAATATCTCTTCCTTCCATTATAATTTTCTTACCCTCTGCCAGTTTTCTTTGTAAATGCACCATAGCAAGTCTAACTGGAACTAGATGAGATACTTGTGAAACCAAACTATCTACTTCTTTTGTTCTAATTTTAGTTGAAACATTCTCTCCATTTAAAAAGAAATTTTGGGTTCCATCTATGTCTTTCATATCAATTTGTATTTTCTCAAGAGAATTTTCAACTTTTTCTTCCTCTTCTAACGAAATCTGATTCTCAATAAAATAAACCGTTACACATCGATACATTGCTCCTGTATCCATTGTCAAAAATCCTAAATCATCTGCAACAAGTTTGGCAATTGTCCCTTTTCCACTTCCCGCAGGTCCATCTATTGCTACTATAAAAGACATATTCTCCTCCTATTTCTTATTCTCAAAATGAATATTTTTAATCAATATCTCCATTTTTAATACATTCATTGCCGTTAATTTCTCAACTTCTTTTTTGATTCTATTTCTCACATTTTCTGTTAATTCTAAAATATTATATCCAAATTCAATAACAAGTTCCATATAAATATAAATTCCATCTCCATAGCCACCTTCTTGCTTACGAATAATAGCTCTGTGTAATTTATATACACCTTTTACTTTCTGCAATGCAATTTCAATAATTTGTTTAATGGCAGTATCTGAAATTGTAAAATTTCCCAAATAACTAAAGGCTGGTCTTATTAAAGATTTTTCAGCAATATAAGGATCTTCGCCATTACCAGTTGATTTAAAAATCTGAAGTGGATCCAATAGATAACCAGAAAAATCTTTTTTAATTTCAAATGTTGGTACAGGAATAACGTGTTTTCCTTGTGTTACCCTAATACGTCTTGCTGTTTCCATCTCTTCCTCTGTCGCAACATCAGTTATATAGATTGTTTCACTTATCTCCGGCAATCCCAAGTTTGCTGCAATCTTTTGAACCATTCCATCAGAAGTTCCCAAAATCAAAATACTTTTGGGGCGTCTTTTTCTGAAAACTTCTTGAATTTCTTTTTTCTTAGCTTCATCTTGAAACAAAGCGTTTTTTACGGTTTCAATTTTCGTCGGAGCTTTTTTTGCAGAACTTCCAGCAACCACTTCATTACCACAAATCAAAAGTCCGTCATCTATGATATATTCAATTCCTTTAGAATTAGCTACCATCTGAGCCCTATAGCTTTTTCCCGTTCCAGAAGGTCCAACAAATGCATATACTTTTATTTTATCATTGACAAAATCGTTAATTTTTTCATTTACGATATTTCCAATATTATCAAGTAAAGACATTTAAAAACTCCTTTAAATAATTTGGGACTATTATATCATTGAGAAATCAATTTTTCAAGTTATAATACTCAATTATCACCTGAAATTTCAATCCGCAATTTCTGATTTAACTGGTCTTTTTTTCAGCATTCTTTCTTTTTTTCTCCATTTTTTTCCCTTAAGCATTCCATTAATATTGATTATAAAATCATCATACATATATTATTAAAAATCTTTTTCATTCATTTCCTTTCTTCAGTAGCTCTCTAGCAAAAAATCTTACCCAAGTAAATTTCTTACTAGAAAGCTATAAAAGCTTTCTAGTTTCGCATTTTCATTACATTATTTATCATTCATATTCTGATAAAAAACAATATTTTTAACTTATCTTTATTTAGAATTAAGTGAGTTTTATCTTTTGTATTTTTAGAATTAGAATTTTCTTAATCACAACAATTAAAAATAAATTATTCTGCTTGTCTACCTAAGATTCTTAAAGTAAACGTATAATCAATAATTCCACTATCTTCTGTATCTCATGCATCTAATTGCTCTAAGGTATATCCTGTTCTTGTAGATTCATAAGGTCATTCCCAATTTACTATAATTTCTTTCTCATTGGCATTAATTAAATCACTACATGTAAAATATAAATTATCTGGCTTATTGTTTCCTTCTCCTAATGATGTTACATCATAGTCTACACCAACTTCTGAGCCACTAGCGTCAATGATAATTTTAAAGTTACCGCTTGTTCCCGGAGCGATTCTTTCTGTTTTCACTTTACCATTTGTTACATTTTAAGCTAATGAAATTGATGTTATCTCTAATTTTACATATGTATACCCAAGGCCATTGTTATTAGAAGAATTAACATTAAAGCAATAACAACAATTAGTAATTTTTTTCTTTTGTTCATTGTATCACCTCCCTCTTCTATAAACTTCAACCAAACGCCAAAGGGCTGCTCACATTTATATATTTGTTTTTGGGGGACAAATACGACATAATTATGAAATTAAAATTTGGAAAATATAATTTTCAGAATTGAAAATTATTTTTAGACTAAAATTTATATGCAAGCCCTAAGGCATTCAGCATGCACTTATATTAGCACGCTTTTTAGAACTTGTAAATACTTTTTTCAAAATTTTCTTAAAAACTGTTCGACATAAATCGACAAAAATGGCGCCAACTTGGCGCCATCTCTAAGTTTCAACTAGCTCTTTTAATTTCTGATCCAACTCTGGAAATTCTTTTTTTAAAATAATTGGTCTTCCTTCGTTATTAACAAAACAATGTTTACTAGAGGCTTCTGCAACAATTTCATTTGTCTTAGCATTTTTCATTAAATACTCAAAAACCAATTTTACCCCTTTAAACTCTTTTATTCTAACTTTGATTTCCACTGTATCTTCAAATTTTGTGGATAACTTATAGTTACATTCTACTCCAACAACTGGAGAAATAATTCCTTCTGTTTCCAATCTACTATAGTCATATCCGATTTTTTCAAAAAAATCTACTCTTGCTTCTTCCATCCACCTAATATAGTTAGAATGGTGTGTTATCCCCATTTTATCTGTTTCGTAATATTGTACTTTATGAATAATATATTCCATCATTTATCCTCCTAAAATTGATTACTTACTAAATTAATATTTAATTGATAAATAAATTCATTTGCAATATCACCTAAAACTTTACTATCTTTTAGCTTTGAAAGTTCATCAATAATTCTTTGAATATCAGCTTCTGTCATTTCTCCGTTATTAATCTTGCGATTCGCATCACGAACTTCTAGTACAGTTCTAATAATTCCCGCAATAATTCTTCCTTCACGTTTCACATCTTCTTCAGACATTTTGCTTACATCAATATTAGACACATATTCCTCTTTAGTTTCAATATTAATAGAATCAAACGCGGTTCCTAATCCGTACTCAAGCACTGCAGGAATCATCTGAGATAAATCCTTATTTCCATATAAAACTACAAACAACTCCTCTGTAAATTCATCTTCAGAAAGAGCAATTAAAAGCCCGTCTTCTTTCTCTAATTTTTTTGGTCCATAATCTTTGAAAATTTTAACAATATCTAAAATTGTATTAACATCCTCTACAACTGTTTTCCTATTCCAGCGTTCTAAAATATTTAGGAATTTTATTGTCAATTCTCCTTCTCTTCCTTCTGGAATTTCTGCTCTCGCACCTAAAAATTCATCTCCATCTTTCCACTCTTTTGCAGCACTAGAACCCATATCTGCAATTACTGTTGGCAAGAAATAAGATCTCTCAAAATTCTTTCTAAATAATTCTACATTATCTTGTTTTCCATCTATTCCTTCTACAATATTGTAAGCTGCTACTGCAGTATTAACTGTATATTTTACTTCATCACTAGTTTTGATATCATGCTCATTATTTGGCATTGCTGTCAATCGATTGAAGTATACTGTTGACACAAATGGAATCTTATTTGCTTTTGTATCTTTAAGTGCTGGAACAACAGAATTATAAACAATACCAATTGGCGTAATTAATACCATCATTGTTAAACTTACTGAAAAGACACTCACTGCAACAGTAGCAACTTTATTATCAAATTTTATTTTATCACTTACTTTTCCATATAAAACAACTGGCTTTACAAAAGAATTAATAATATGTATGATGAAATAAATGACATAGAACTCAATAATTCCAACTAATACACTTGTTGCAAATCTAGAAAATGTTTCAACAACTGGCAAATCATTTAAATTAGAAGCATATTTATTACTAATTGCAGTTACAACATCTCTTCCTGCTTTTGCTGCAATGCAATTCACTAAAAGTCTAGCAGCAAAAAAAGCAATAATACAGTCTAACAAGTTCACCAAGAATGAAATTAATGTTTTTGCAAAACCTCTATTTAATCCAACATAGATAAAAATAAAAGCTAATATAAGAAAAATAATCCAAACTATCATAATAGAACTCCTTTTATTTTAAAAATTTCCCTTAAAATAATATCAAAAAGGCATCTATATTTCAAGCTATATTCTTAGGATTTTTCGACAATACCACTAATTTTTACATCTTTAATTATATCATTTTCAATGATTAGTTCTACATCTATACTATACCCGGATGGCTGAAAAATTTGTAATTTCCTTTTATTTTCTTTTAGATAATAGTAAATTGCTGTTGCCAAACTTCCACTTCCACATGCGGTTTCATAATAAACAGTATCTATAGTTTTTACCCAAACTACTGGATTAATTTTTATCTTCTTTTCTTGCTCTTCTAGTAAAATAATTCCTACTGCATTTTGTAATAAGTTTCTTTGTTTCATTTCTTCTTTCAAGCAATTTTTAGTTGCATTCTCATCTTCTTTTAATAATTTCAATCTTTCTTTTCCACTTAATCTAGAATAAATCATAAAGTCAATCCCATCTAAATTAACCAAACTATACTCTGAATTCTCTTGGTAAAACTCCTCCATTTTTTGATCAATTTTTAATGTAACTGAAACTTTTCCATTTGCAATTTCTCCTATAATTTTTTCTTTTTGACCAGAAACTTGAATCTCTATTTTTCCATCTTTTCCTTGAAGATACTCATAAACTGCACATCTAGTAGCATTTACACAAAACTCTCCTCCTGCCATATTTAATTCATAGGAATTATTTTCAATAAATCCAACTTGTTCCACATCTCTATATTTTTTCAAAATAATATCATTAATTTTCTTTTTTTCTTCATCAGAATACTCATCATTATAAACTAATCCTGTTTTATTCCCACCTGGATTAAAAATTTTATATTTTAGACTTTTCATGACTAACCTCCACAGACTTTTAATATCAATTCTTGATATTGCTTGACTAATTTTCGATAACTTTCCACAGAAATATGCTCATTTACCTCATGTGCAGTAACTGGTCCTGTTCCTAGAATAATTCTTTGTTTGCATTTTTTCATCATACTAGCTTCTGTAATGAAATTCGCAGTTTTAGTTGACCCTAAAAATGTAATCTCATCATAAAATGGTTCAATTTTTTCAATTATTTTAATATCTGCTGGATACTTTTGAGCTAATTTTTCTATTTTCTTAATAATCATAGAAAGCTGCGTACTTTTAGCAATACGAAAATCAATAGAAATAGAGCAACTTGCTGGAACTGAATTTTTAGCACTTCCCCCATTTATTAATCCAACATTCATTGTTGTATAAGGAATCTCAAAAGCTTCTATTCTTTCTTGCTTCAATTCCTGTTCATAAAACTCATTTAATTCATATAAAAATTTTACTGCATTTAAATTAGCACTAATTCCTTTATCTGGATTACTAGAATGAGCTTTTAATCCTTTAAAATTAATTTCGTACTCTAATAGACCTTTGCTTCCAGTTAATAATTTATTATTTGTAGGCTCACCAAAAATCATTGTTTCAGGAAAATTTTCTCCTTCCTCCACTAATTCATAAACACCACTAAAACCAATTTCTTCATCATAAGTAAAATAAACTTTCATTCCATAATCTAGTTTACTAAAATCGATTCCTGCAATTGCATCTAACATTCCGGCTACTCCACCTTTCATATCGCAAGTTCCTAACCCATATAAAAAACCATCTTTTAGCTTTAATTCAAAAGGATTTTTGAATTCCTCAATATACTCAACTGTATCTGTATGACCTAAAAATCCTAATTTTGTTTTTTCTCCTATACTCATCACTAAGTTTTTAGTTCTGCTTTCCGTTTTAAATCCTAATTTTCCAAGAAGATTTTCAATATAATCCATTATTTCTTGATTTTGAAAATCCTTGATGGTATTGAAAGCTACCAAATCTTTTAAAATTTTAAATTCTTCCATTTTCTTTCCTCTCTTTCTCTTAATTAATTTTGAGTACAAAAAAAGATGTATGAGAGATTATTTTCAATCACTCATACATCTTCTATCTCATACTCTTTTATAGTTTATTTTTGGAGCACGACAAAACTGTATGGGTGATTTTCACTCCATACATGATGTCTGTTATTTAATTGAACAGTTTTCACTTGGTTCATTTTAAATTCTCCTTAAACTTTATATTATTAATTTAACATAATATCTATTTAATTTCAATACTTTTTAGCTTTTTTCTAATCTTTTTCAAAATAATTCTCATAGATTTCTAGATTTTCATCTCCGAAAACATTAAAGATTACTTTTTCAATTTGGATATCATTTTCTAAAAACTCACTTACTGCAGTTACAGCACACTCAACAGCTAATCTTCTTGGAAATCTGAAGATTCCGGTTGAAATACAAGGAAAAACTACTGTTTTTAAATTCTTTTGAACAGCCAATTTTAAAGAATTGGTATAACAATCTTTTAATAATTTCTTATCTTCTTCTGTAACATTAAAACTAATAACGGGACCAACCGTATGAATTACATATTTTGCTGGTAAATTATACCCTTTAGTAATAAATACTTCTCCTGTTGGCAATCCAAATTCATAATCAGCACTTTGCATGTACTCATTACATTCTAATCTCATTTGAACACCACTATAAGTTTGAATTTGATTATCTATACAATTATGCATTGGTTGAAAGCATCCCAATCCTTGAGAATTAGCAGCATTTACGATGCAATCCGCATTTATTCTTGTAATATCTCCTTGCCATAATCCCATTCTATTACTATTTCTAATTTTGATGTTAGGATACACTTTGTCTAGTGTTTTTACATCTTTGCTATCTACAACAATCATTTTTTTCAAACGTTCTTGCAAATATTCATCTTGTACTTTTAAATACTCACTTGATATTGGGTTTGGCTTTCTAATATTACAAAGTGCCCTCCAAACTTTAGCTTTTTCTTCCACAGTAACAGGCAGTTCTCCAATATCTTCACCGATATCTTTTATCAAATATTTAATCAAAAAATCTAATTTCTCTTCCATGCTTTTCACCCTTTATTTTCTTATAATATCTGCCAAATTTTCTGGTAAAAGATTTACCGTATTTAATTTATCAAAATCAATAAATTGAAAATATGTATCCTTATTATCAGCATTGTCTTTAATTGTATCTACCTTCTTTAATTCTTCTTCATTTAATTGATATTCATAAATGAAGTAAATTTCGTGGAACTTCAAACCATCCACCTGAAAAAAGTTTTCCAATGTTGTTTTATGCTTTAAACGACTTTTTTCTAAGTTCATTTCTAATTCTTCTCTTATTTCTCTAATTGCTGTATCTTCAGACTTTTCGTTAAATTTTACTCTTCCTCCTGGAATTGTTGAATTACTTCCTACCTTAGAAATTTCTATTAAAGCCTTGTTGTCATGCTTAAAAATTACTCCTGTTCTAACATTTAGCTTTGAATTATCAACTACGATTGAAATGTCTTTTTCCATAAAAAATCCTCCTTGTTTCTTCTATATTTTTCAAAACTTGTTTCTCCAAGTTTTTATTCATATCATATTCCAAATATAGCAAATTTACTATTTTTCCTTGAGTTTCTTTTGGAATAATTTTCCACCAAGGTTGTATTTCTTCCATCAATTCAATCCATTTTTGATATATAAACTTGTTTCTCTTGTAAATCTTATGGTTCGAATTTAGCCATTTGTCTACTTTCATCTTTTTATCATTCTTTAAAACGCATTGATTAGAATTAATAAATAAATCTTTATTTAAATCCCAAGGAACCAATGGAAAAACTAAACATTGCATTGGTTCAACTTCATGTATTGTACACTTAAAAGTTGTATTATCATTAAAAATACAACGCATCTTTTCTCCAACTGCTTTTATTACTCTTTCTGGATCCTCATTTGGAGCTGGTTCTGTATATTTATCTAAAAATTCCTCAACTCCAATCTTTAAGTATTTAGATATTTCTAAAACGTTAATAGGGGTAATTTTGATATCACCCCTATGCTCGCAACATTTATCGCAAATTGTACAGTTTAATGTAGTTTTAGATTTTAATCCTAACAATTCTTTTTCATCCATTAACAGCTAAAATCTCCTATTCTTTCTCTAAAACTATTAAAATCATTTAATTTCCATGACCAATTTTCTTTAGATTTCATTCCCGGCAAATTAATTCTGCTACTATCATCTAATCCTATAATATCTTGCACAGAAACAATAGCAAGTTTTGCTTTGCATTTCAAACAATATTGCATCATTCCATGGTTAACGTTAATATCATTGCAATCATTATTAGATAAGAATCTTTTTAAATTTTCTTTATTTTCATCACTTAAACTTTTATACCATCCATAAATTGTTTGGCAATCGTGATTTCCAGGAAAAATCACAACATTTTCAGATTCATTATCTCTATCAAATCTTCTATATAAATCTATTGCAAATTGAAGAATTTTTTGTCTTGTGAATCCGTAATGGCGTCTAAGTTCAACCGTCTCATCTCTGATGTCACCTAAATCTTCAATAATTAAATCTTCTTTTCGAATAGTCTCTTCTTTCAATAGTGCATCAAAAAATTCATAGCTAACTCCATCTTGGTATTCTCCTTCTTTACCAGATCTGCCAAATGGAATTTTAAAGAAAGAATCATATCCTCTAAAATAGTCAACTCTAACTTTATCAAATAATGTTAGATAGTATTTGTATCTATTTATTAAATATTTATAATTATCTTTCTTTAAATTTTTAACATTATAAACATAGCTTCCCCATTTTTGCCCATTTTCATTATAATAATCTGGAGGAGTTCCAGCTTCAAACTTAAAATCATAATATTTAGGATTGTATTCTGTTTCAGCCGATTCAAATGGCGGATATGCTGGCATATCTCCAATGATTTTTACATTTTTAGAATTTGCATAATTTTTTAATTCCATCCATTGCTTGTACAAAATATATTGTAAAAACAAGTAATATTCTTTGCTATTCTTTGATCTTTCTTCTCTATATTCTGCATATTTTTTGATTTCTTTATTCTTAATAAATTCTTTATATTCAGAAATTTTCTTAAATCTTCCAAATGCTTCTTGATAATATTTTTCTTTAAAATCACTATGGATTGCTCTATCTTTTACACTTCTTTTTCTAGCTGAATCAATTAATTTATCTTCTATTAATTTATCAAGTGAAATATATTCCTCATTTAAGGCATAGTAACTGATTGGTGAATATGGCAAACCATCACAGCTATTAATTGGTAAAATCTCCCAATACTCAATTCCGTTCTCACTCAAAATATCTACAAACTCATAAGCTTCATATCCAAAATCGCCAATTCCATATTTACTTGGAAGTGAAAAAATTGGAAGTAATACTCCTCTTTCTTTCATTTCTTTCTCCTTTGTTTCTTTTAATGCTATTATAATATCACAAAAGCAAGTGATTTTCAACCACTTGCTTTACATAATTTTTGCATATTTTTATGGTTCATTGATAATTGCATCAATTGAATTTTCTCTCATCTCTTTCATAATTCTACAACTATTATTTAGCTTCTCTTGGTCTTCGGGAGAAAGTTCCAATTTTAACAATTCTCTTACTCCGTTTTGATTTACAACCGCTGGAACACCAATATAAACATCATCTTGTCCATATTCTCCATCTTTCAAATAAGTTGAAACTGTTAAAATAGAATTATCATTATCTAAAATAGATTTTACAATTTTGCTCAAGCACATTCCAATTCCATAATAAGTAGCTTTTTTCTTCTCAATAATCTCATAAGCTGCATTTACTACTTCTTTATGAATTTCTTCTAATTGGTCCGTATTTTTTCCATCATCTCTTAAGACATCTATAATTTTTTTACATCCTGCATAAGCATGATTCCATGGGACAAAAGAAGAATCTCCATGTTCTCCCATAATATAGGCATGAATATTTTTGCTTGAAATCTGCAAATAATCTGACAAAATGAAACGTAGTCTCGCAGTATCTAAAACTGTACCAGAACCAATTACTTGATTTGTAGGAAGTCCAGATGCTTTGGCAACAACATATGTCATCAAATCTACTGGATTACTTGCTACAACAATTACTCCATGAAATCCACTTGCCATAATTTTTTTCGTAATATCTTTCATAATTTTAGTATTCGTCTCTGCAAGCTCCAATCTTGTTTGTCCTGGTTTTTGAGTAATTCCTGCAGTAATAACAACGACTTGAGCGTCTTTACACTCTTCATAATCTCCTGCTTTAATTGTCATTTTTTGAGGAGCAAATGGCATTCCATGATTTAAATCCATTTCTTCTCCCTCTGTTTTATTTTTATCAATATCTATTAGAACAAGTTCATTAACTCCACCACGATTTAACATTGTATAAGCCATGCTCATTCCAACAAATCCTGTTCCTACTAAAACTACCTTTCCTTTTTTCATGATCATCCTCCTTAAAATTTTTGCTTTATCACTATAACACAAAACAAAACTTAATGCAAAAAAGTTGGGAAATAAGGAACGTTCCCTTTTCCCAACTTTTTCGTTATTTATTATTGTATCTCAATACGTTTTACTTCTGGAAGCTTTTCTTGTTCTTCTTTCTTTGGAACATCAATTCTCAAGATACCATTTTTAAATTATGCATGGATATCTTCTTCTGTAATTTGATCTCCTACGTAGAAGTTTCTTGAGCAATGTCCATAAAATCTTTCTTTATGAACGAATTTTTCTTCTTCCTTGTTCTCTTCTTTTTCTACACTAGCTGTTACTTCCAAATATCCATCTTTTAGCTCAAGATTGATATTTTCTTTTTCATATCCAGGTAAATCTATTTCTATTACGTATCTGTCTTTTTTTTCCTTGATGTCTGTCTTCATAATAGAAGTTTCACGTCTTGCTGGAAAGAAATCATCTCCTTTGAAAAAATCATCGAACAAATCAAATTCGTTCCTTCTTCTTGGTATCATCATCATAAAAACCACTCCTTTTCATTATTTTTATGTGTTGATACTCTTGCTTTTCGTAAGGGTATACGCATATATGTAATTTCTTTTTACAATTATTATTATAGCACAAATTTTAGCAATGTCAAGTGTAGAGTGCTAAAAATTTTATTTCATTTCTAGAAAGCTCAAAAAGCCTCCTATGTCTTACTTGCAGCTTTTACAAATATCTTTTGAAATGCAGTTGGCAAAGCATATTTTTCATTTAATTCATCAATTGAACTCCAAATCCATTCCTTATTTTCTTCTTTTATTCTAACCAAATAATTTTGCATTATCCAATCAATATGTGTAAAAATATGTTTTGTATCATCTAATTCTTGAATTTCTTCTACTTCTAGCCCTTTTTCTTTGCAAAACTTCTCTATTTCTTCTTGACTCAAAAATTCTGGAAGATTTGGCAATTCATATAATCCAAATAAAACTCCTTTTTCCTCTCTTTTATGAAGTGCAATCTTTTGATTAGAGCTAATCACTAGAAGAACTGTTTTTTCTTCTTTTCTTCGTTTTACTTTCTTAATTCTTACTGGAATTTCTCCTGTTAACTTCTCTTTATAAGCAATACACATTTTCTTTAAAGGACATTTTTCACACTCTGGAACTCCATTTGGTAAGCAAACCAACTCTCCTAATTCCATTAAACTTTCGTTAAATTGGCCTGCTTGCTCTGGCAAAATTTCTTTTACCATTGCCTCAATTTCTTTTTTGGTCTCAGGAAGTAACACATCTTTCTTGCTTCCAATTACTCTAGAAATCACTCTCAAAACATTTCCATCTACTGCGGTTACTTTTTCATCATAACAAATAGATGCAATTGCTCCTGCTGTATATTCTCCAATTCCAGGGAGTTTTAATAACTCTTCATACTTCTTTGGCATTGTTCCTTTGTACTCTTCCATTACTTTTTGAGCTGCTTTTTTCAAATTTCTAGCGCGACTATAATAACCTAGTCCTTCCCAAAGTTTTAACAATCTTTCTTCTGAAATTTCAGCCAAATCTTTGATTTTCGGTAATTCTTTCATAAATCTTGTATAATATCTTTTGACCGCTTCAATTCTTGTTTGTTGAAGCATAATTTCAGAGACCCATACATGGTATGGATCTCTATCTTCTCTCCAAGGTAATTCTCTTCTATTTTCTTGATACCATTTTAACAATGGCTCTACTATTTCTTTCATCTTTTTCTCCATCTCTATGTTCAATTGTATTTATCATAACAAAAAGCAAGTGAAATTTCAATCACTTGCTTTTAATATCACTTTATCATTTGGGGTTATAGCTTTTCTATATAATATTTGCAACTAACTTATGTTTGATAAAATTCAAATTAATACTGAGTTTGTCCATTTAATAATTCATCATTATCAATCCATTCACAAACGTCAATTTCTAAATAATTATTTTTATCAATTCTAACATAAACTTTTTCAATTCCAGCATTAATAATCATTTTTCTACAAAGCAAGCAAGGCGAAGCACCTTCTTCATACTCATGACTTTCTGTCCTATATCCTACTAAATATAATTGTCCTCCAAGCATTTCATCACGAGATGCACTAATCATCGCATTTTGTTCACTATGAATTCCTCTACAATAATCGTATCCGGAATGACGTGTATCTGGTAAGTACCTTTTTTTTGTACAATATCCTAAATCACAACAATTAATTCTTCCACGTGGTGAACCATTATATCCTGTTGAAATTATCTGGTCTTTGTTTACAATGACACTTCCCCATTTTTTTCTAAGACATGTAGCTCTTCCGGCTACTGACTCTGCAATATCCAAATAATAATTTATTTTATCTCTTCTTTCTTCCATTTCTATATCCCTTCTACTTTAAACTAATTCATATCTAAGTTCTCTCAGCCTAAATGTTTACAACCAAACTATATCATAAAAAATACATAATTACAACTTCTGTTCAGACTTTCTTTTAGATTAAAGTAATTTGTTCTTCTTTTAGCCAACTTACTTGTTTAGCATCCGTTATCTTATCCCCTGGTTCCTCTTTTCCAATTAAAAATGGAGATGTTGGAATATGTTTTTTGATATTCTCTTTTACTAATCCTGCATTTGCATTCGCATAACAGTATTTGCACATATGTGGACAAGTATTATAAGCTCCAATATCATTTCCCAAAACACAATCACAAACTGCTCTTTGACTCTGTCTTTTTCGAACGTCTAACTTGTGATGAATTGCTTTTTCTACAATTTCTTGGCTCATGCATCCTGTAATATCCATTCCATACTCTTTTAGTTCTTTCTTTTCACAGCAACCATGAATCACAATATTATTTTCTTTCCCAATTTCCACAAATGCTTTTACAATTTCAATTTCTTCCCTTTCATTTGGTGGTCTTAAGTCAGGAGCATTTCTTTTTACCTTTTCATACAAATCCAAAAAACTAATTGTGCAATCATGCGTATAGCCTTTTAATTGAGAAAGCAATCTTTCAAAACATTTAATGTGTTTTTCTACGTCAAATTTTTGATTGATTAAAATCGGATCATAGCGAAGTGCTATTGAATCTACTCCAATATGTTCTGATAATTTTTGGAAATCTTCAATTACTTTTTTCTTATCTGGTACATTAGGTTCGATATCTTTTCCATAAGGCGTAATCGTTACAAACCAAAATTGATTAAAATTATCTAATTCTGATAAATGCTCTATCATTGGATGTGGATTTTTAGTACAAAATGCCAAACAATCTACAACTTCTGGAGATAAACTATATTTGGTTACTTGATTTTTATAATAAGGATTTCTAACATACACAAAGCCTTCGTGAATTCTATTTAATAACCATTTAGAATAAAAGGCTGGTATGTCAGTCCTCATACCAGTATTAATAATCATTTTTCTCTTCCTTTCTGATAATTTCAAGTATCATTAAGAGCGCGCAAAAATTTCATTTAGTTCTTCATGAATTGGAATAAATTGCTTATCTGTTAATCCATACATGCATCTTGATTCTTGATTAAAACGAATTAGTGTCCAACTCTTATTGATACTTGTTAACTGTTCAAATGGAAATCTAATAATTCCAGGAGTATTAAATCCAACTCCGAATTCTAATAAAACAACTTTCTTATCTTTTGCTTTTCTTAAGAAGTCTTCATATTTTTCATTTTGCTCGTACCATAATTTATCTTGCACGAAATTTTCATCTTTTCTTAAGTTTGGTTCCATTGTTTCACCACAAACAGGACAAACTGGTACTAATTCTGATTTTACTTTCAAATCAGAATCTATATTTTCAAGCATTTTATCCACCATATCTTTATCGTCATAAAGCTTGTCATGACATGCGTTTGTGCATTGAATCATTCTATAACTACCGTTGTACTCTAAAAATTCTATCTTTATCAAATCCTGTTTTATAAAATTGATCATCTACATTTGTTGTAATTACAAAGTAATCTTTCTCTTTAATAGCTTCATAAATATTTTTGTAGAGTGGTAATCCTTCCCTTTTCGTATTGGCAAAGGCAATATGCTTTGCCCAATAAGCCCAATATTCCTCTTGAGAATCGAAATCATAAAAAGAAGATGTATACAAATCTGTAAAATCATATTTTTCAATAAATGGTTTAAATTTTTTTCGAAACTCTTCCCCACCATAATCAATTCCAGCAGCTGTTGAAAGACCACTTCCAGCGCCAATCAAGACATAATCTGCTTCTTTTATTAAATTAAATGCTCTTTCTATTTTCCCTTTTTCAAATTCTTTTGAAAATGTCATTTTTATCACTTCCTATTTTATCTCTTCTGGAGCTGAATAAAAATTATATCTTAACGCTTTTACGTTTGTTAATTTAAATACTTCAAAACGTCCATCTCCTGCTGTATATAACTGACTTGGCCCTGTTGGATCTTCAAGCATTGCTTTTTGAGCCTCAATTCTTTCATCTCTTTCTACAACAGCTTCTACTCTTATCCAGTTTCCATTCTTTGTCATTCCACAAATTTCAATTTTAGGATTTGCCATCATCTGTTTATAGACTTCTTTATAATTTCCGCAACAAATATATGGTGCTCCTTCAAATTCTGTAATACTACTAAAAGGACGTACTCTAGGTTGGTCTCCTTCAACTGTTCCAATAAAAAATACATCCATATTTTTCAACTCTTCTACAACTTTATTCATACCTCTCTCCTTTTCTCATTTCATTATCCTTATTATATATAAGTTACTAATTTCTGGCAAGTACGCACTTTTGTGATACTTAGTTTCCAAAAGAAACAATTGTGGTTTTTATTATGTTTTATCATTTACAAATTCATCTATATTTGCTATAATTTTTATGAGGAGTGATTTTATGAAAAAAGAATTACCAGCTTGCCCAGTAGAATTAACAATGGGATTAATTGATAACAAATGGAAAGTAATTATTGTAAGAGATTTATTAACAGGAACGAAAAGATTTGGAGAATTAAAAAAATCAGTTACAGGAATTACGCAAAAAGTATTAACCAACAACTTAAGACAAATGGAACAAGATGGATTAGTAAAAAGAAAAGTTTATCCTGAAGTTCCTCCAAGAGTAGAATATTCATTGACGGAAACTGGTCTAAGCCTAAAACCAATTTTGGATTCTATGGTTAAATGGGGAAATCAATATAGAGAAAAGAATCAAAAAAAATAGAAGTTGTATGAAAATTTCATGCAACTTCTACTTTTCAATATACATTTTCTTCTGTCACAATTTTCTGCATCTTTACATCATTTTCTTCTACTGGTAAAAATCCATCTTTTAAAATTTGCTCTTCAAAACAAATCCCAATTGTTTTGAGATTAGTACCAGTTAAAAATCTATCATAGTAACCTTTTCCAAAGCCTAGTCTATTTTTTCTAGTGTCAAAACAAACTCCTGGAACAATCACTAAATCAATTTGATTTTTGGCTACTTCTTTTTCTGGATTTTCATCTGGTTCTTCTACACCAAATTTACTTTTGATGAATTCTTCTGCTTCAGAAATCTGATAAAATTTTATCTCTTCTCCTACTACTTTGGGTAAACAAACTATTCTTTCTTGTTCTATAGAATATTCTATCAATTCTGAAGTATCTACTTCTGATTCTAGGCTTTTATATAAGGCTATTACTTTAGCATTTTGATATTCTTTTTCTTGAATTATCTTCTCAAAAATCCCTTTTGATTTTTGAGATCTATCTTTAATTTTCTTTCTTATTTCAAGATACCTCTTTCTTAGTATTTTCTTTTCCATAAACAGATTCGTCCTTATCTTTCATCTCCAACATCTTTTACAATCTCGTCTATTCTTTTATCTACAGATTCCATTGTTCTTATTGGTAATCCATCCACTTTGGCTCCTTTAGGCCATGTAATTTTCTTACCTATTTTTTTCTCGATATGTGCCTCTATCTCTTCGTCATCCATTTCTAGCAATTTCTCATAAGGAATCCCTATCTTTCTTGAAATAATTTCTTTTGTTTTTTTACTTAACTGGTAACTCATTTTAATACTTCCTCCAATTCTTTCATATATTTTTCTGTTAGTTCTTCTAATATTTTTCCATTTTCCATTGATAAATTTTCAAATCCACTTTTCCATCTTCTACATTAATTCCATCGTTTTCTAGTCTTTCTTTTTGCACATTTTTTCCACCAAAAACGAATGCTTCTGCCAATTCTCCTTTACTATTTAAAACTTTATAACAAGGATATTTATCTCCGTCAGGATTCTGATGTAGCATATTTCCAACAACTCTAGCTAAGCCTTTGTTTCCCAAAAATTCTGCTACTTGTTTATATGTAACAACCTTTCCTTTTGGAATTGTTGTTAGATAATCTAACATTTTTTGCATTAAGTTATTCACAGTCTCTCCACTTTTTGTGCCTACTGATAAATGATAACTATTATCAATCAAATTTTCTATCTCTGGCGTTTTTAAGGTATCATCTAACTTTACTGTAATCCAACTTTTTTTATTCATGTGATAACCAGGAAAAACTTTTTGACCATCTACTATCTTTTCTATTTCTTCTTTTTGATATCTCAAATCTAATACTTCAATTGTTTTATCACTACTACCGCCTAATCTATCTTCTTTTACAGTAAGTAATGCACCATACCATTTTTGATTTTGCTTATTTCTCCAAATAGCATTATCATCATACTTTTCCCACAAAAACTCTAACTCATCATGATACTTTTTTCGAATATATTCTATTACTTCTTTGGTTTGATTTTGTTTAAAAATATTTGCAGTTGTACATTTTTCAATAATATCGTTCAAAATATTCTCATAAGCCCCACGAACCTTTCCCACAAACTCTCCTTGCGCATCTTCTACATCCACTAATACATATTCTTCTTCTCCAAAAAGATCTATTAGTTTTGATTTCATTGTTTCTTTTTGGACTTCTACTACAACTTCAAATTGGTCATCTAGAATATTTTTTCTAAAAATATATTTTCCATCTTTTTGGATGAAGCCATATTGAATTAATTGATTACTATCTATTGCTTTATTTCTTAGTACATCAGATAAATTTCTCATATTTTTCTCTTTTCAATATTTAATCTATTTTTCTTCATAGGCCTTCCTAATGATTTCTTGAATAAAATCATTTTTTGAAGCTGTATAAGATTTTCTATCATTAGCATATTTTTCTGCTAAATTAACTTTCAATTTCTCATACGCTTTTTTGTCCTCTTCGTGTGTTCTTATATAATCTCTAAAAGCAAGAGTATCCTTATATTTCTTACCATTCATTTCTACAACATGGATAAAATGTGTTCTATTATCTTCAGGACCTTTTCTTACTAAAATTTCATCAGGAGAAGAATCTTCTTTTACCGAATATGGTTCTTTTGAAAAATACTCTCTTACTGCTTCAAAATCGCTAAAACGATTTATTGCAACTAGAATATCTATAATTGGTTTAGCAGATATTCCTTCAATAGAAGTAGAACCAACATGTTCAACTTGAAGCGCTAATTTTCCAAAGACTTTTTCTAGATTTTCTTTTTCTTTTAAAAATTCATTTTTCCAATTTGCATTATATTTTTCTAGCTTTACTGTTCCTACTTTTAATCCCATATTCCCCTCCTTTTTACAATTTTGTCTTCATTATAGCATAAAAGCAAGCAATTTTCAATCATTGCTTGCTTTTTTTCTTATCCAATTTTATTCATTTTCTTAAATTCAATTCTCAATAAAATGACTGCTGTAATAAATGCGAGAATATCTGCAACAATAGAACTCCAAAGCATTGTTACAACACTTCTAGAGAGATTGGCAATCAAAACAATTGCTGGCACAAAGAAAATAACATCTCTTGATAATGCAAGAATCGTTGATTTAAAACTTGAGCCCATTGATTGTAATAAAATAGAAGTTGTTTTTATAATACAAGTCAAAATAATTCCGCCTAAAAATATCTTTAAGCAAAATCTTGCATATTCCATATATTCTGGAGAATTTCCGCTTTCCAAAAATATTAATAATCGCATCTGGAAAAATTTGGAATATTGCAAACGCAATTGTTCCAATGATAAAGTTTGTAATCAAAATATACTTAATAGTCTCTTTTACTCTTTTAAAATTGCCTGCTCCCATATTAAATCCAATAATTGGCATACCACCTAAAGCAATTCCTACTACAATTGAAATAACGATTCCAAAAATTTTCATACATATTCCAATAACTGCAAGTGGAGTAACAACTCCATATACTTCTCCTGTAGAAGCAACTGTTGTATATCCAAATTTTCCTACTAAATTATTAGCAACAGCAATAATAATAACGATTGCAAGTTGCGTAATTAATGATGCAAGGCCCAAATCTAACAAGCTTTTACAAACTTTAAAATCCAATTTTACCGACTCTTTATCAATCTTAAAACCTTTCGTTTTTCTTAAATATAAGATACTGACTAAAAATGTTAATATTTGACCAATTACAGTTGCAATTGCTGCTCCTCTTACGCTCATTTTAAATACAAAAATAAAAATCGGATCTAAAATAATATTAGCAATCGCTCCAACTACTGTTGCAATCATTGCATATTTAGGACTTCCATCATTTCTTATGGAAGCATTTAATCCTTGCCCAATAATATAAAATGGCAAACCATAGCAAATGATTCTCAAATAAGTTTTCGCATAATGATAACATTCTACTTCTTTTGGATTTCCACCAAATATTCTCAATATTTTACTGTCAAAAATTAATCCTATTGACATTAAAATAATAGAGATAAAAACTAATATAATCAAGCCATTTCCAATACTTTTATTAGCTTTCTTATTATCTTTGGCTCCTAATGATAAGCTAAATAAAGCAGCTGCGCCATCACCAACTAAAAGTGCAAAAGCAAGAGAAATAACTGTAAATGGATAAACAATATTGGTTGCAGCATTTCCATATGCGCCTGCTTCACTCCATCCAATAAAAATCTGATCCACTATATTATATAGTGCTGCAACAATCATGCTAATTACACATGGTATTGCGAATGTTTTAATCAATTTTCCAATCTTTTCATTTCCTAAATCTAACTGTTTCATTTCTACTCCTTCTTATTTTATTTTTTTGCGCAAAAAAATAAGCGTCAAGTCCTTGTTTGGACTTACGCTTATTTGCTACACAACTTTTTATATTATAGCACATTTTTTTCTTTGATGTAAGTTTTTTGAAAAAATTTTCTCAAGATTTATTCTATAACCTCATATCCAAGATCAGCAATTTTATCTTTAAAAATTTGCTCATCTACATCTTGTTTTAAAATGATTTGAACTTTCTTTTCTTCATGACTTGCTTTTACTTCTTTTACACCTTTGATTGTTTTTAATGCATTTTGAACTCTATTTTCACAGCCACTACACATCATTCCATCTACATTTAAAATAATTTCTTTCATATCTATTGATATTCCTCTCTCAAAATAATTTTACATTAATGGTGCCACTAATCGTAATAATGCTTGCCAAGTTCCTTTTAATAGTTTTGGCAATGCTTCTTCTTTGGTTACCTCATGGCTTTTCTTAATCGTTTCATCCAAGTCCTTTTTGATATCTTGAATAACATCTACATCTTCAAAATAACATCCACATTCAAAATGTAGATATAAACTTCTATAATCCATATTAATTGTCCCACAAGTTGCTACATGGTCATCTGAAACAAAAACTTTACTATGAACAAACCCTGGTGTATATTTATAAATTTTTACTCCACTCTTTACTAAAGTTTCTAAATAAGACTCTGAAACTGTATAAACAATTTTCTTATCTGGGATTCCCGGAATAACAATACGAACGTCAACTCCTCTTTTAGCAGCTAAGTTCAAACTATTTATCATATCTGTATCAATAATTAAATACGGTGTAAAAATATAAACATATTTATTAGCTTGATTAATGATATTTAGGTAAACATCTTCTCCTGTTATCTCATCATCTAATGGAGTTTCTCCATAAGGAACTACAAATCCATTTTCTTTTTGTTTATCTTTAAAGTCAAATTTGAATTTTGTAAAATCTTCATCCTCTTTACGAAAAGCACTCCACATTGTTAAAAACATAACTGTGTAATTCCAAACTGCATCTCCTGAAACTTTAAATCCATTGTCTTTCCAATGTCCGTACTTACTATTCACATTAATATATTCATCTGCAATATTGATTCCACCTGAAAATGCAACTTTTCCATCAATAACTAGTATTTTTCTATGATCTCGATTATTCATAAATACGCCCGCAATCGGATTTAACTTATTAAAAACAACACATTTAATTCCAAATTTTTCTAATTCTTGAGGATAAAAATTTGGCAAAGTAGCAACACAACCGAAATCGTCATACATTACTCTAACATCTAATCCATTTTGAGCTTTTTCTTTTAAGATATCTAAAATGGAACTCCACATTTTTCCTGGCGCTACAATAAAATATTCAAAGAAAATGAATTTTTCTGCCTTCTTCAATTCTTCTAACATTGCTTCAAACGCTTCTTCTCCAAGGGGATAATAAGAAACATCATTATTTTTAGTTACTGGAAATCCAGTATAGTCACTAATATATTTTATTTTGCCATTTTCTTGAAACTCTTCTCTTATTTTTTCGTCTTGTATCAAATATTTTTGACTTTCTTCTGTACTTTTTACAATTCTCTTCAAAGTTTTACTTCTTAATTTATTCTTACCAATAATTAAATATAAAATAGTTCCTAATAATGGAACTAAAATTAAAATAATAATCCAAGGCAATGTATAAGAATAGCTTCTGCTATTTCTAACCAATGCTAATACAAGTAAGAATCCAATAATTGAATAGAAAATTTGAATGATTGCAAAATTTTCTATTAAAAATAGATAAATAAATAGAGAAAATATTATCTGGAAAAATACTCCCAATATTACAACAATACCTTTTTTAATTGCCATTTGCATAATTATCACCTCTTTTAGCTTTATATTCTTCTAAAGCTTTTGAAATTTGGTCTGGACAAGATGTAGATTTAAATCCACATAAAATTCCTGACAGCTTTTCAATCACTTCATCTACTTTCATTCCTTTTACTAAAGCACTAATTCCTTTCAAATTTCCGTCACATCCATTAACTACTTTTAAATCTTGAACTATATCATTTTCATCAATTTCAAAAATCATTTCTGAAGAACATACTCCATTTGGCCTATATCTATATTCCATTTTTTTGCTCCTTAATTCATTATTTTTCTGACACTATTTTATCACAATCTTTAGCTATTTGTAAACGATTACTCTTTTTTTATTGATTAATTATGTTGTTTTCTTATACAGAATCATTTATAATGAATTTATCCAATTCGAATCGAGGTAATTATGAAGTATATAAAAAAAGTATTAAAAGTAGTAATTATGATAATAATCATTATTCTTTTTATCCTTGTCTTAGATTATATTAGACTAAATCTATCTTATCTAATTCATAAAAAGGAATATATAGAAGCATTTGACGTTCAAGGCAATCAGTCTAACTATGTTCCACAAGGTCTTGCTTATTCTGAAAAATACCAAATCGTTTTACAAACTTCTTATAATAGCAAAGGCAAAGTTAGTAAATTATATGTAACTGGTTTTAAAACTGGAAAATTATTGAAAGAATTAGATTTATTAAAAATAGATGGGACCAATAATACCAATCATGTCGGTGGAATTGCAACAAATGATGAAACTGTTTGGATTACCAGTGATTATGAAGTCAATGAATATTCTCTAGAAGAGATTGTCAACACTAACGAAAATTCTATTCAACCTAATAAAGCAGAAACACTTTCTAATAGAGGAGATTTTTCTTATTATAATGATGGAGTTCTTTGGATTGGAGACTTTTTCTTAAATCCATTTTATCCAGTTCCAAACAACAATCCTTTGTTACTAGGATATTCCACAAATAACTTGGACTACTCTACTCCTAACTATATTATCTCCTTACCAAAGATGGTTCAAGGAATGACAATTACTTCTGATAATCACTTCATATTTACAAGTTCTTTTACGAATCTAATTCATTCTAAATTAAGTATTTACGAAAATGTTTTAGAAGAAAATTATGAATATTACGAATTAAATGGTCAGCAAATTCCTTATTATCATTTTGATAAAAAGAATTTAGTTCAAAAAATAAACCTTCCACCAATGGCAGAAGGCTTATTTGAAAAAGATAATCATTTATACATTTTATTTGAAAATAGTTCCAATAGTTATTTTTATGCTTTTCCCAAAATGAAAAAAGTAATTCAATATGATATATAAAAGACTGATAATTGTAATTTATTATCAGTCTTTTTGTATAATTCAATACTTATGCTCTATTAAATCTATCTTTACTTTGTTTGCATCTTGGGCAATGCCAATCTTCTGGTAAATCTTCAAATCTTGTTCCTGCTGGAATTCCGTGATCTGGATCTCCCATTTCCGGATCATATACATACCCACAAACTGAACATACATATTTGCCAGTTGCTGTTTTAAATACAACTTCTCCAACTGGTATTGTTTCCGGTGGATTGTTTAAATCAACAACCTTTTTGTTTTCTAAATTTTCATAACCTGAAGGAGTATGTGTAGAAAGATATACTGTTGGATGATTCGTAATAAATTCACGAACTCGATTTAATGTTTCTCTTGCTGCTTCTTTATCATCAAATACAATTGAAAGTTTATTCTCATACAATGCTTCATCTGTATAAGTAATATCTCCATGAATCATATAAAATAATCCATCATTTTCTACAATTACGATGCTATTGCCTCTTGTATGTCCTTTTGCCTTTATATAATGAATACCTTCTCTAATCGTTTGACTCTCTGGGAAATTATAATATGCTCCATCTGTAAATTTCACAGGTTCTATATTATCAATTCCTTTTAATTCTTCAGCTCCTAGTTCTTCTTCATTTACATATATCTTAGCATTAGGAAATGATGCAAGTTCTCCAGAATGATCATTGTGTCTATGAGTTAAAAGGATTTTAGTAACATCTTCAGGTTTATATCCAAGTTCTTTAAAAGCATCCATATAGCTTGCTATATCTTTACCTGTATATATAGCAGTATTTTCATCAGGTACTTCTTCAGGTGTTCCAAAAGGTAATCCAGTATCAACAAGTATTACCTCATCTCCCGTATCTATTAAATAATTCGTTAACCCAG
Source organism: Clostridia bacterium (assembly GCA_017477355.1). Classification (GTDB taxonomy): domain Bacteria; phylum Bacillota; class Clostridia; order TANB77; family CAG-508; genus Scatovivens. Next base: position 10 of record JAFUWA010000013.1, on the reverse strand, counting down.
AACGATATTT
>JAFUWA010000012.1 GCA_017477355.1 Clostridia bacterium | reverse complement strand
ATGATGAATCAGAAGAAGAATCTAGCGAAGAAGACTATGATGGATTAGACGAAGAGGAATCTGATGAAGAGGACTCAAATGAGGATGAAGACGAGATAGTTGAAGAGGACGACGAAGAAGAACTTGAAAATGTTGCTGCAATTGAAGAAACAGATTTAGAAGAAGTTTCTGAAATTGTTCAAAACATTGAGACAACGGAAGAAGTTCCTGAAAATATTCAAAAAATAGAAATACCAAAAGAAGTGGAAGAAGATCCAACAGCAAGTATATTTGAAAAATTAGATGCAATAGAAGATGATCCGGAAAAAGAAAATTCTTTTGATTTGAGTCGATTAGATGAAATTGATGATGAAGAAGATAACGACGAAGAGAATAATATTGATTTGAATTTAGAAAATGATGTTGAATATGAAGCAGATGAAGAATTAGATGAGGATGAAGAAGATTCTATATTGGAAATTTATTTCAATGATGGTGACAACAAAGAAGAACAAAAGGAAAAGACAGAAAATACATTAGGAAAAAAAGTAGGATTATTCCAAAAATTAGTTGGATTTAATTCAAAGAAGAAAAGAGAAGCTTAAAATAAAATTTATGCCAACAAATTTAAATTTGTTGGCTTTTTTTAATTTTTTTGAAACCAAAGAGGAACGTAACTTGTATTATAAGCAAGAAAGGAGAAATATTATGCTAGCAAATATAGAAAGAGTAATAGAACAGTACTCAGATATGGTTTATAGAATTGCGTTGACAAGAACTGGTACAAAAGAAAATGCAGAAGATATTTATCAAGATGTATTTTTAAAATATAGTCAAAAAGCAAAAGAATTTGAAAGCTTTAGCCATGAAAAAGCATGGTTAATTAAAGTAACAATTAATATGACGAAAAATTTTAATAATTCATCTTGGAACAAAAAAGTAGTCAACTTAGATGAAAATATAAAATTTGAAACTCCGGAAGAAACTGGAGTTTATGAAGTTGTTTGCAGATTACCACAAAATTATAGAACAGTCATTTATTTAATGTATTATGAAGGATATAAAATAAACGAAATCTCTGAAATGATGAAAGTAAAAGAAGGTACTATAAAAACGTGGGCTTTTAGAGCAAGAGAACTTCTAAAAAAAGATTTAGAAGGAGGGTTTGAAAATGAATAAGAACATAGAAAACTACAAAAAAGCAGTTAATCAAATTCATGTAGATGCTAATCTAAAAGATAAAGTTTTAGAAGAAGCACAAAGCAAACAAAAGAGTAAAAAAACTATTTATTATTTAAGATATGTTACTGCGATTGCAGCTGTAGCAGTTGTTGCTGTGGTTGGAGTTAGCTTTTTGAAGCAACCAAAAGAAGAGGTTTTGAAGCCAAGTTTATCTAACAAGAGTCAAATAAAACAAGAAGAAACAGAAAAACTTGCTGGAATTAATATTAGAAGATTTGAAAGTGTCGAAGAATTAAGAGAAGTTTTAAAGGATAATGAGCAAAATTATCAAAGTATGACAAAAGGTACTTATGGGCTTGACCTTGCAATGAATAGTGTAGCTCAATCTGCAGAAGAAGGCATCGCAGATACAGCTCGTTCAGAAACGACAAATTCAGACTATTCTAGGACTAACAATCAAGTAGAAAATGTTGACGAAGCAGATATTGTAAAGACAGACGGAAAGTATATTTATTATTCTCAAAATAATAGAATTTATATCGTAGATACAGATTTAAATTTGAAATCAACAATTCAAGAAGAGGATTTTCGTCCATATCAAATCTTTGTAAATGGTACGAAATTAGTGGTATTTGGAACCAAATATAATCATAGTGATATCTTTGTTTATAGAAATACAATTGTAGATGATGTAGCAGAATCTGACGAAACAGATGTAGTAGAAGAAGATGTTTCTACAGTATATAGACCAAAAACATATATTAGAATTTATGATTTAGAAAACATAGAAAAACCAGAACTTGCAAGAGAAATTAAGATTGATGGAAATTATCAAGATGCAAGAATGATTGAAGATAATGTTTATTTAGTAACAAACTATTATACTTATTTTTATAATGGAATAGATAACCTAAAAGATATTGATATTTTACCATGTTATGAAGATAGTGTAGCCAAAGGAATTAATTATGTAGAAGCAACAGATATTGCTTATTTTGAGAATACAAATGACACAAACTATTCATTGATTGTAGGTTTTAATTTAAACTCAAAATCACAAGTAAATGTTGAAACTTTCTTTGGATGTGGATCTGAAATGTATGTAAGTGAAAATAATTTATATTTAGTAACACAAGATGGATATTGGGATGCAAAAGAAAGTACAATTTATAAATTTGAATTAGATGATTCTAAAGTTTTAGCAATAGCAAGTGGAAAAGTAGAAGGATATGTAGGAGATCAATTTGCAATTGATGAATATGAAGGAAATTTGAGGGTTGCAACAACCTCATGGGAAAGCAATTATAGAAACTTCTTATTTACAGATGAATATGAAAGCCATTATTCAACGCATTTAACAATTCTTAACGAAAATTTGGAAAAAATTGGTGGAATTGATGATTTAATTAAAGATGAAGAGATTTACTCAGTCAGATTTATTGGAAAAATAGGTTATATTGTAACATTCCAAGAAGTAGATCCATTATGGGTAATTGATTTATCAGATCCAACGAATCCAGTTGTAAAAGGGGAATTAGAGATCCCTGGATATAGTAGTTACTTACATCCATATGATGAAACACATATCATTGGAATTGGTTATAATGTAAAAGATAATGGATATGGTGGAGTTACAAATGATATGATGAAAATTAGTATGTTTGATGTATCAGATGTAGAACATCCAAAAGAGATTTTTAATCATACAATTGGAAATCAATATGCATATTCATCAATTGGATATGAACACAAAGCATTATTCTTTAATAAAGCTGAAAACTTAATTGGATTCCCAATTAGTTGGTGGACGAGAAGAGAAAATAAATCAGGACTTGTATTATTTAGAATTGATTTAGAAAATAATCAATTTGAAGAGATAGATGATTTGATTGAATCTACAACATATTCTTCAATGGAAAGAGCAATTTATATTGGAAATGGAATTTATACAATTCATATGGATCAAATTATCAAATATGATTTAACAACATTTGAAAAAGTAAAAACATTGGAATTAGAATATGATGATGAATATTATTATTGGTAAAAGAAAAAGAGGGAAAAGGGGACGTACCACTTTTCCCATTTTTTTGAAATTTGAAAAAAGGAACATAATATGATATAATTAAAAATGCATAAGGGGGAACTCTTGTGTAAATAAAAGTAGCTCTTGCTATTTGGAGGTAGGATTCCATGATGGAAAAGAATTCTCTGGTCGTCACGAGGGAAGAACAGGATGCTATGCGCATTGTCAAGGTTCAGCTCCCCGTTGAGCAAGGAAAGAGGATCGACGACTACCTGGAAACTGCTGGGCGCGGCTTTGCCAAGCTGTATCTGGGTCAACTGCTGGAAGAGAATACTTTTGAAGCAGACGACATGATTGAGACGTTTTTCGCTAGCGAACTGAGACTGGTAAAGAACTGGAGCAAGAAATACCATGACCCTGGCCTAGATGGCCAGTGCGATGTTCGGGTGGAGATGAAAATCCCCGAGCATACCTACTACAGGAAGGAAATCTGGGAGTGCTTTGAGCGCGCCATGGATGATATCCTGGGTGTGAAACATAGGCGCTTTGGAGCCTGGGCCAGCGGGACTTTCTGGGCTGAGCTGTACTAAGCCTAAGCACCTGAGAGGGCATGCGACGATAGACTGTTGCATGCCCTCCGGTTTTTTTAAATAGTATATTGCTTTTTTATATTATTTATTGTTATAATATTAATGAGGTGTTGGGTATGTTTGAAATGGGACAATTTTTAACAATTGTAATTGTTATCGTAATTATTGCAATTGCAATAATTTATAATAATTTAGTAAGAAATAGAAATAATGTAAGAGAAAAATATTCTGCTATGGATGTAAGCTTGAAAAAAAGATGGGATTTAGTTCCTAATTTAGTAGAAGTAGTGAAGGGATATTCTGCTTATGAAGAGACGACTTTGGAGAAATTAACTGTGTTAAGACAGCAGAAATTCGAAGATTTTGAAATGCAACAAAAATTAGAAGTGGATGCGAATATTTCAAAGGTCGTTTTAAAGATGTTAGCGATTGCTGAAAATTATCCAGATTTAAAAGCAGACCAAGAGTATTTAAAACTAAGTGGACAATTAGAAAATCTAGAAAATGAAATTGCTAAAATACGAAATGAATATAATGAGGCAGTCAGAAAATATAATACTAAGATAGAAACAATTCCAAGCAATTTGGTTGCAATTCTTTTTGGATTTAATGAAGAAAATTTATTTGAAGCTACTCAAGAAGAAAAAAAGAATATCAAAATAGATTTATAAAAATAAAAAGTTCTAATAAAACCTCTAAACGAATAGTATGGAGATATAAAGATTCGTTTGGAGGTTTTTACGGTAAATGAAGCAAGTATCAATAGAAGAACGTGCAGTGAATTTAGCACATTATATAATAGATACAAAAGATACTGTAAGAGGTGCAGCAGCCAAATTTGGTGTTTCCAAATCTACAGTACATAAAGATGTTAGCCAAAGATTAATTCATATCAATTATGCTCTAGCGATAGAGGTTCGTAAGATATTAGATGAGAATAAAGCAGAAAGACATTTGAGAGGAGGAAGAGCAACAAAGTTAAAATACGAACTTTGTAATAAAAGAATGAAAAATGTAACATAAAAGAAATAAAGAGTGGATAACCTGCAAATATATTGAAAATACTGGATTGTAAGGAAAAAACTTGAAAAAACTGGCTTTGACAATCGCCTATACCTGTGTTATATTTTGGGTAGCTAAATTGCTAGAATTTTATATAGGTGGGTGATTATTTTTATGGGAATTTACAGATCAGAAATTTCAGATTTAAGAAAAAATATTGGAGATAATATCGGCCAAAGAATAATTATTAAGGAGTCACCAGGAAAACGTAGTAAACCTCTTGAAAAAGCAGCAATTATTGAGAATACATATAAAGATTATTTTAGAGTAAAATTTGAAGAGGCTAATCGTATAGGTTCATATAATTATACAGACTTATTTACAAAAACAATTGAAGTTAAAATTGATAACGGAAACGGTTATGAACCAATTATAGAACCACAAGTAGAAATTAAAAGAAGAAAAACTGCAGTTTAATTAAATAAATTAGGAATTATTTTTAAAATCCTCCATATAAATGTTAATGAAAACATTTAAGGGAGGATTTTATTTATGGAAAAAATAAATATTGATAAAAGAAAGTATCAGGAGACAAAAGAAATAGAATTAAAACAAGATGTTATTGTTCCAGATACAAAGCCAGATATATTTCAAATAAAGGATCAAAATTTTTATTGTTATTTTAATAAAGTTAAAATGGGAAATGGAAAAATAGATTTGAATGGAAATGTGGACGTATCTGTCTTATATCTTTCTAGTGGAGAAGAAAATATTGGATTGCAATCTACAATTAGTTTTGAGGATGTTTTAACAAATGATAATATTTTAGAAAATATGAATTTAAAATATGATATAGATATTCAAAAGCAGGAAGTAAAAATTGTAAATGAAAGAAAAATTAGTATACTGCTTACTTTAAAAATTACATATGAAGTGTATGGAGTAGATAGTATTGAATTAGATAATGATTTCACTGATATCGAAGATGTACAAGTAAATTCTAAAAGAATAGCAATTCATTCTTTAGTTGGTAGTAATTCTAATTTGGCAAGTTTAAAAGAGGAAATTAAATTAGAAAGTACTGATATTGCTTCTGATATTTTAAAAATTGCTACAGAAATATCTAATAAAGAAATAAAAATAAGTCACAATAAAGTTTTAACTAAAGCAGACTTAGTTGTAAGCATTACTTATTTAACAAAAGATGAAAGAGTTTGTGAGATAGAGGAAAAATTCCCAGTAATGAGTTTTATTGAAATTGAAAATGTAAAAGAAGAGGATATGTGCATTACGGATTATCAAGTGAGAAATATCTTATTAAATATGAATAATAGCGAAGAAAATTCGATTATTGTTCAAATGGAATATGAAATCTATTGTAAAGCTTTTGAAAACAAAGAACTAGATGTTGTTAGTGATTTATATTCTTTAAAATATGATATCAGTTTTACAACAAAAGAGATTGAAATTGCTTCTTCTAATAATGAAACAGAAACCATTAAGATTGTTCAAAATGTTTCTAAAAAAGAAATTTCTAACCAAGAAGAATATAGTATGGTAGTTTATTGTGTTAAGAAAAATGATTCATTATGGGATATTTCAAAAAGATTTAGAGTAAATCAAGAAAATATTATAAAATCAAATGGATTAGAAGAACCTTATAACCTTAGAGTGGGTGAAAAGATCTATGTTATTAGGTAATCGATATGGAGAAAATCTATTCTAGACCGAGAATCAAACTAAAGAAGTTTAGTACTATGAATAAAAGGCAAAAGATAAAAATAATACTTTATTTTATGGTGGTAATTATTTTTTTGAGCATATGCTTTGTAGTAAAAGCTGCATATCCTATATTTGTTGCAAGTTGTGAAAATGCAGCAACTTCTAGTGCAACTAATATTTTAAACAAAGAAGTAAATGAAGTAATGCTAGTTTATAATTATAATGATTTAGTAAATATAGGAAAAGATCAAAATCGGAAATATTACTTATATAGAAGCCAAAATTATGCCTATTAATGAGATTGTCGCAAAAATTACGAATAATATTCAATCCAAGCTGGATTTGAATAGTATGATTTCAGTTAATATCAACTTTGGATCAGTTTCTCGGGATTAGTGCGTTATCTGGAATTAGTCCCAATTTTAGAATTGCAATGGAGAGAGCTGGTAGTGTAGATAGTGAAATCAATTCTGAATTTACGGCTGTTGGGATTAATCAAACTTTACATAGAATCTATTTGAATTTAAGTTGCTCCATTAGTATTTTAACGCCTTTTCAAACAGTAAATAAAGAAGTTTCTACTAAAGTTTTACTAACAGAAACAGTAATTGTAGGTGAAGTTCCTTCAACATATTATTATTACGATAATTTAGGATTTCAGGATGTCTTAAAGACTTTAAATTAGTAAAGAAGTGAAGATTTCTATTTTATGCGAAAGTATTGCAAAAAGTAACAAAAAAATATATAATAATATTGTTAAAAATAACTAGGGAGGTAAGAAAATGGAAGAATTAAGTGCAGGAAAAGTTACTGCAAAATTTGCAATCAAATTTATTTTATGGACAATTTTGTTCTTTATTATTGGAGCAATTATTGTTGGAGTGATTTCAGGAGGAGCAATTTCTAAATTTGAAGATGATTTAAGTAGTATGGAAGATGTAGAGGAAATGTTTAGTGCAATCAATGGTTTTGTCTATGGATTAGTAATTGTAGATATCATTGTAGCTTTGTTAGCCACGAAATTAGCTATAAAGGGAGTAGCAAAAAAGACAAAAGTAACTTCTGATAATAGAAAAAAATATTTAAAAGGAATTTCTATTGTATTAATTGTGATTGCAGTTCTAGTGCTTGTATTCCATACTATCATTGTAAAAACACTTGATAAGATGATTGTTGAAGACACAGGAACAGATAGCTTAAAAGAATTAATCGAAGAAGCAGAAGAGGATGCTGATAAAATAGGAGATGCTTTTGAAATTGCAGTAGGAGATGAAGACGAGTTTGAAGAGGCTGTAAAGCTATTAAAAGGATTAAATACAGCAGGAACTATTTATTCAGTTTCAGGACTTATATTTGTAGCAATGATTCCAGTTGCAAATGTTTTCTTAAAGAAAAAAGAAGTTCAAGAGTAATAAAAATAGGTATCAAAAATGAAGCATGAAAATGCTTCATTTTTTTATGTAATTTGATTGAAAAAACAATATCCGTATGATAAAATCTATTTGGAAATTTTAAAGAAAAGGTTCGAAAAATGAGAAGATTTGGAAAATTTTTGATAACATATAGTGGTTTAATTGCAATTTTTGTCGGTGTATTAGTTTTAGCATGTTCTTTCCCTTCTAGTACTATCAAAGAGAATGTAAGAAATTCTTCTGTTACTTTGAATGAAGAAGGAAATAGAAAATTATGTTTTATTTTTAATAAATTGCAATTTCAAGAATTCGATAATTTTTCAGATGCATTAATGATAAATACAGCGTATTCTATTGATAGTAAAACTCCTTTATATGCTGCTTTTACCGCTAAGAAAGATTATATTCCTGGAACTACAACAACAATAAAGGAAGATGTTGTAGGGGAATTAAAATCAAGTTCAAACTATTTTAGTCATAATGAAGTAGGAGAATTAAAAGATACAGTTAATGGATATGGTGATGAAAGCTTTGAATATGCAAAATATTGGCATGGATATTTAAGCTTGTTAAGGCCACTATTAGTTGTTTTTGATTATCAACAAATTAGAGTTTTATTTACGTTTGTATTTGCAATTTTAGCGATTTATTCAACAACATTACTTTCAGAAAAGAAAAATAATGTAATAGCTACTTTTTATTTATTGTCATTAGTTTTTGTTGAATATTTTTATATTGGGCTTTCTCTTATTAATTCTATTACATTTTTGATTACCATGATAGCATCTTGTGTTTTAATTAGTAAATTTGGAAAAATAAAAGATTGGGGATTTTTCTTTTTTGTAATAGGAATGTTTGTTGGATTTTTAACATTATTAGATACTCCATTATTAACAGTAGGACTTCCTTTGATTTTATATTTTATTTTCAAAAATGGAGATGGAAAAGATAATCTAAAAGAAACAATAAAATTTTTATTGTTCTGGGGGGTAGGATATTTCTTAACTTGGATGGCAAAATGGGTTTTAATGGATTTGATTTACCATAGAAGCTTAATTCAAACAGCTATTGGACAAATACTATACCGTTCATCAGGTGGAGAAAGTTCACCAATTTTAGCTATATGTATCAATTTACTAAGCATGGCGCTTCCTATTATGTTAACACTTTTGATTATGATGTATTTCTTTACCAGATATTCGAAGAATATGACAAAAGAAACAAGAAAAAAAGCAAGAATATATGTGATTTTGGGAATACTTCCGTTTTTATGGTATATTGTTTTCTCAAATCATTCAGCAAATCATTTCTTCTTTGCATATAGATTGTTATTAATGTCAATGTTTGGAAACCTTTTATGGATATATTATATTTGCGGAGAACCGGGGAAAAGAGATGAAAAATAAAGTATTAAATTTTGTTGAAAAGTTTATGTTAATCGTATTCTTATTGCTTTTAGTTTTCTATCAAACTAAGCATGAATTATGGTTAGATGAACTAGATTGGAGTATCGGAATTGTTGATGCAGGCAATCTCATTAAAGTGAATGAGATGGTACTTCGTACAGGAGAAAATTTACCATTATTTTATATTATTTTGTATATTGTAAAGAGCATATTTGGATACCATGAATGGATATTAACTTTTTTAACAGCAACAATTTTTACGATTTTAGGAACATTAGGAATTATAAAGATTTCAGATAAATTATTAACCAAAGAATATAGAATTTATACTATTTTTTATATTTTTATTTCTTATTCGATTATGGCACAATGTGGGTGGCAGTTAAGACCATATGGTTTATTGTTTTGCTGTTCTAGTTGGATGTTGTATTTTTGGCTTCAATATAGAGAAGCATCTACGAAAAAGAATTTTATAAAGTATACTGTTTCAATGATTTTGTTAATGTATTCTCATTGGTTTGGAGTTTTAATCAGCTTGCTTTATGCAGTTATTGATTTTATCTTATTTTTAAAGAAGAAATGTGATTGGAAATTTATTATTTCGTATATGGTTGCTGGATTAGTATTTTTGCCAAGCTTTATTACTTTATTAAAATTTCACCAATCAGATATAGGAAACTATGGAGTGGAAGTTCCTAGTTTTATTAATATCATATTAATTTTTAGATTTTTAGGTGGAAATTTATTTATTAATGGATTGATATTAGTTGGAACCATATTAATTCTTATTTTAGATAAACCAAAAGAAGATAAACAGCAAAATGCTTTAAGATGTATTGGATATATTACGATTTTACTGATTATATTAACATATTTATACAGTAGATTTATTAATCCACAAGGATCTATTATTAGAAATAGATATTTCTCTGTATTATTACCACATGCCATTATTCTTCTAAGTTATGGAGCAATTTCTATTATCAAAAGCGTAAGTAAGAATAAAGCTTTTATGCAAATATTTAAGAGTTTTTTAGTATTCTATATTTTGTTAGAAGTATTCGTTTCTTATACTTATATGATTAAGTATCCAAATCGCGAGGGAACAAGTAATTATAAAACTTGGGCCGAATACTTATATAATCAGGAAGAAGTATATGATGACCAAACTTTAATTATTTGTACATATGGAAAAACGTGGGTTGACTATTATTTTACATATCGTGATAAGAAATTACCACAAAATATTATTGGAATAGATCCATTAGTAATTCCTAATCAGCAACATATGGCAGAAGAGAAAGTTGAAAATTTTAGATATATTATAAAAGATGGAAAACCATCTAATGATGCAATAACAATTGAAGAGATAAAAGAATATGATATTGTTTATTATTTAGAAGAATATAGAACTGTATCAGAAGAAATTAGTGAGATCTTCTTTAGTTTTGATTATGAAACAACAGCAATTGAAGATGCAAAATTATATAAAATGGAGAAAGTAAATGAAGAATAAACTGCATAAAATGGTGCTCATAGTAGGAGCTTTAGTATTAATAATATATACAGTAATAATAATGCAAAGACATGGATTTAATATAGACGAATTAGATTGGACATTAAGATTAATTGATGGAAAAAGTTGGGGAGAACTTTTTAAAGAACTTGCTTCATATGGATATAATTTGCCATTGTTTTACGTAATTGTAAAATGGATGAATGGAGCATTTCATCAAAATAAATTTATGTTATTGCTCCCATCAGCTATAATGACTGTTATTGGATGCTATTATATTTATAAGACTTCAAAAGAATTTTTTAAAGTGAAGTTTCCTTTATTAACTTTTTTTATGGTACTAAGTTCTGCATTTTTCTTTAAGCAAATTGCTTGTTCATTGAGGCCATATGGTTTATTATTTATGCTTTCTGCAATGAGTTATTACTATTATTTTAAAAAGTTATATGAAGATAAATTCTCTTATCATGTTAAGTTTATTATGGTTGTAATTGGATTATTATTTACACATTGGTATGGAGCATTAGTTGTACTTGGCTATGGAATGACGGATTTCTATTTTTTGATGAAAAAGAAAATGAAATTTAGAAATTTTTGCTTATATATCATTCCATTTACTTTGATTTTGCTATGGGTTATTTATGTTTTCAAAATGCATACAATTACTTTTACAAAATATTGGGCAGATCCTGTAGGAATACTAGCAATTATAATGTTGCTATTTGAATTGCTAAGTTTAAATCTATTTTCAATAATTATATTAAAGATAGTATTGAAGCATTATAAAGTAAAAATAGAGAGAGTCGAAAATGATATAAAAGCAAGAGTAACCTTATATGAGATACTTGGTATTGCATTAGGGGTTATTCTCTATAGTAATATTATTAATCCAAAAAGTTCATTATGGGTAAATCGCTATTTTATAGCATTTATGCCACAAATTGCAATTATAGTTTCTTTTTATTTGGAAAAATTTTATTGTTTATTATCGGATGAAAAAGTAGATGAAGTTAATCGATATTTTATGAAATTATTAGTTATTATTAATTTATTTTCTAGCATTATATTTACAGGTTATTATTCTTATTTATATCCAAATATTAGTTCAGAAATGGCTTATGACAAAATCTTTGAAGAACTAAAAAAAGACAAAGATATTTATGAAGATAATACTTTAATTATTTGTACATATGGAAAGTATTGGGTAAAATACCATTTGTTTGAGAATAATGAGAAGTTGCCAAGTAATCTTTTGATTATTGATCCACATAAATATGGAAATACAAATTCAGAAGATGCTAAGCTTTCAGAACTTGAATATATAATAAAAGATTCTAAAGAGTGCCATGAAAAATTTGATGATAAGGAAGAAATTCATTATCAAAAAATATACATTATGGAATTACATAGGATGCTAGTAGATGAGGAAGCAGAAAAAATAATTAATTTAGATGATTATAAAATTGATTATGATATAGATACAAGTATTGTTACATTAGTTAGAAATGAGGACTAAATATGTTAAAAAAATTATTAAAAATAGCAAGAATTGATCATTGGGGAAAAAATGTATTTGTTTTGCCAGGAATTGTATTAGCTGCCTTCTTTCTAAAAGGAGAGGCTAATGTTAATATTATAAAATGTGTAGTAGCAATTTTGGCAACATGTTTTACAGCTTCTGCTAATTATATTATTAATGAATATTTGGATAGAAATTTTGACAAATATCATCCAACTAAAAAATTTAGAACGTTAGTACTAGAGGAGATAAAATTAAGATATATTCTTCTGGATTATTTCATTTTTGGACTACTTGGACTTGGACTAGCTTTTTATGTCTCTAAATATGTGTTATATATGTGCTTATGGCTATTAGTAATGGGAATTATTTATAATGTACAACCAATTAGAGCTAAGGACATTGCAGTTTTTGATGTATTAGTAGAATCTGTTAACAATATTATTCGATTATTGATAGGATGGTTTGCGGTGACATCCAGATTTATTCCACCAAGTAGTGTTATATTGGGTTATTGGATGATAGGAGCTTTTTTAATGAATACCAAAAGATATGCCGAATATATGCAGATAGCTGATAAATCTACAGCTGAGCTTTATAGAAAATCATTTAAATATTATAATGAGAGAAGACTATTATTAATATCTATTTTCTATGCAATTATGGCTGTATTCTTTAGTGGAATTTTCATTATCAAATATAAAATAGAATTAATTATTTGTGTTCCATTTTTAGCAATGATATTCTGCTATTATATTAATTTGAGTTATAAACCAGATTCTGCTGTATCAAAACCAGAGAAATTATATAAAGAAAAAGAATTAATGTTATTTATTATACTTCTTGTGTGTTTGGGAGTGTTTTTATTAAACGTTGAAATTCCAACATTAAATATTTTTCATACAAATGAGCTTATTAAGCTTTAAATTAAGGAGACAATAATTTATGAAAAATAAAGGTAAATTAATTAGTAGTTTTCTAATAAGTTTAGGATTTACATTTAATCTTTTTGTTTTTGGACCATTAGAATTTTATTTTGTAAATATAGAGGAATTATGGTTCTGGATTGATATTTTTATGCCAATCATGCTAATTTTGAGTTTGGCTATGTTTTTGATATTATTCTTTATTTTATATAAAACTGAGGGAAAGAAAAATGATATTATTAGAAAAATATGTTTAATGATATATGTAGCAATGTACATTCAAGGAAATTATTTAACTGTTGGATATGGAGAATTTGATGTTGCAATTATTCACTGGGATCAAACAATTAAATTGGGAATTACGAATGCAATCATTTGGTTATTGATTATTAGTATTCCTTTTATTATAAGGCCAATTAGTTCTGGAAAAAAGTTAAATATATTTTCGAGTGCTGTATCTAGTTTTATTATATTAATTGAAACTAGTACATTAGTTTTTTTAATGATATCAAATCAAAATAAGATAGCAGATAAAACATTTTATTTAGATAAAACAAATTTTATGAACATGTCAGCAGAAGAAAATATAGTATTTTTTATGGTTGATTCAATAGAAAGTGACTATATGACACGATTTTTAGAGGAACACCCAGAGTATTATGAAAGATTTGCTGATTTTACATTTTTTGATAATGCTACAAGCGCTTCTACATGGACATATATGTCTATGCCAACTATATTAACAGGAGAAAACTTAGAAGTTGGAAAAAGCCTTAAAGATAGCGTAAATGATTGCATAGAAAATAGTCAATTATATGATGTATTACAAGAAAATGGATATGAAATAGAATGGTATGTTGATACAGCGTTAGTTCCAAATACAGATGCAAGTAATATAATTGCAAATAAGAAGGATGAGAAATTAAAGGTTGACTTAAAGAGCCAAATGAATATATCTTCTGGAATGATGGATATTGTATTATTCAAATATTTACCACATTGTTTGAAACCTTTAACTCATGTTCAAACAGAAAAACTCAATATTGTTAGTTCGTTCAGTCAGAATCCATTTTTTGTTGATGATTTTGCAATTTATAATGATGTGAATAATGGAGCAACAGCAAATCTTTCTAAGAAAAGTTTTAAAGTTATTGAAATGGATGGGTGCCATTATCCATTTAATAAGACAGAAGAATATGAAAGAGATGATAGTGAAATCTTAGACGAAGATATGGATATAAGAAGGCAAGCTGAAGTTACTGCTAGTATGAAATTAGTATGGAATTATATAAATATGTTGAAACAGGCAGGAGTTTACGATAATACAACCATTATTGTAGCAGCTGATCACGGATTTGATAATATGTATAATCCTACTATAATGATAAAAAGAAAAAATGCACATGGCGAGAAGTTAGAAGTAAGTTCAGCCCCAATTTCAATGATCGAAGATTATTTGCCAACATTGTTGAATATTGTTACTGATAGTAAGGATTATGGAAAAGATTTTTTTGATTATGAAGAGGGAGAAGACAGAACAAGAACAGTATATAATTATTACTTTTCAGCTGAAAGTAGTCAAAGTTGGGTAGAAGCTAACATTATAATGGGAATTGATGGAGATGCCAGAAATAAGGATGACTATTATATTATTGATGAAGTGTTTGATGAATGTGGTAGTTTAGATAAAACTTATAAATTAGGAAAGAAAATAGATTTTTCTTTAGGGACAAACTCTGATATGGCAAAAAGTACAGCAATTTTAAGAAGACCTGGAAAAGAAGCTCCCAAAGGGTCAATTATTGGCCATAATGCAAATATTAATTTAAGAGTAAATGAAGTTTCAAAAGATGTCACAGCTAATTTTGCGATATCAAATGTATATTTTGAAGAACAACATGTGACAATTCAAGTGAATGGAAGAGAGTTATTTTCAAATGTGCTAACAACATCAGGAAATATAGAATTTTTAATTCCTAAAGATGTATGGAATGAAAAAGAAATAATAGAGATTCTTATAAATGTACCAGATGCTAAGGCTATGTTTAATAGAGAAAGTTTTTTAAAATATGGAAATTTTAGATCTATGAGGAGTATTGAACTAAAATCAATTCAATTTAATTAGGAGTAAAAAATGATTTCGACTATATTTGGATATATAATGAACTTGATATATAATTTAGTAAATAATTACGGCATAGCGATTATAATTTTTACTATCATTACTAAAATATTGCTTTTTCCATTAAACATTTTAATTCAAAAAAACTCAATAAAAATGGTAAAGATGAAGCCTAGAATTGAAGAGTTGAGATTAAGATATGAGAAAAATAAGGATGAATTTATGGAAGCTCAACTAGAGCTTTATAAACAAGAAAGATACAGACCATCTATTGGCGTAATTCCATTGTTAATACAGATTCCAATTATTTTAGGCTTAATTAAAGTAATGGAAAATTCTAGTAGCTATATTGAAAATTTGAAAAGTACATTTTTTTGCGGTATAGACCTATCAGTAGTGCCAACTATGAATCATTATGCTATAGTGCCAGTCATTTCAGCGATTTCTTCATTATTGCTTTGTTATTTTCAAAATAAAGAAAATGTTTTACAATTAGAAGAAAATATTTTTAGTAAAGTAGCAACAACATTAGTAACAGTTGGACTTACAGTATATTTTGTTTTTCTTGTTCCAACAGGGGTAGGTATTTATTGGATATTAGGAAATTTTATTGCAATTGTTCAATTATATATCTTAAATTGGATGTATCCGCCAAAGAAATATATTGATTATGCAGCTTTAGAAAAAATAAAGAAGATTAAGTTAGAAAGAAAAAATAAAAAAGCTTTAGAAAAGCGAGAATCAAGAAAGTACTATAAAAAGTTTTTCGAAAGTGATAATATTGATCATATGAAATTAATATTCTTTTCAGAAGGAAATGGATTTTATAAGTACTTTAAAGGAATAATAGAATATATTTTAGAAAATTCTGATATTGTGATTCATTATATAACAAATGATATTAATGATAAAATATTTGAAATGAATCATAAACGAATTGCTCCATATTATATATCAACTAATCAACTGATACCATTATTTATGAAGATTGAAGCTGATATGGTCGTCATGATAACTCCTGATTTACAGAATTTATATTTAAAAAGATCTATTGTTAGGAAAGATGTAGAATATGTTTTAGTACCTCATGGAGTGGGAAGTGATAACTTAACACTAAGGACAGGTGCTTTAGATTACTATGATACTTATTTTGCGGTTGGTAAGCATAATGTGGAGGATGTTAGAGAAATTGAAGAGCTTAGAAATACTAAAAAGAAAAGAGTTATAGAATATGGATATGATTTATTAGATAATATGATAAAGTCTTATATACCAATCCAAAATGAAAAGAAAATAATTTTAATAGCACCTTCATGGCAAGAAAAAAATATTATTGATTCTTGTGTCAAAGAAATAGTGGAAGGGCTATTAGGAAAAGAATACAAAATAATTATAAGACCTCATCCTCAATATGTGAAACTAAATTATGGAAAAATTGAAGAATTATTAGAAGAATATAAAGATAAAGAAGAGGTTGAAATTCAGACAGATTTTTCAAGTAATAGCATAGTGTATAATGCTGATTTGTTAATTACAGATTGGTCAAGCATTGCATATGAATATTCATTCACAACTTTAAAACCGACTTTGTTTATTAATACACCAATGAAAGTAATAAATCGTGATTATAAGAAAATAAAGAATGTTCCGTTTGATATTTCTATTAGACAAAAGATTGGAAAAGAATTAAAATTAAATGAAATTGACAAAATATATGATGTTGTAAAGGAATTAATAGAAAATCCAGGGAATAAAGAAAAGATAGAAGAGATTAGAAAAGATAGTGTATTTAATATTGGAAATAGTGCTGAAGTCGGCGGTAAATATATTATAGATAGAATAAAAAATAAGAAAAATGAGTGAAAAGAGGTTTAAATATGAAGAAGAAAATATTGTTTAGTTTATATATTAGTTTTTGTATTATATTTGTGTTTACAAATGTTTGTTATGGTTATTTAGATCCATCAGCAATGACATATGTTATTCAAGTAGTTGCAGCAATTTTTATTGCAATATCAACAAGTATTGGAATTTTGTTTTATAAAATAAAAAGAAAATTTTTTCATAAGAAGAAAAATAAAGAGTCTACAATTGAAGAAATAAATGATGAGACTGAAACAAAAGATGAAGATAATATAGAAAAATAATGCTAAAACTCTTGACAAATGAGCAAAATCGTAGTATTATATTAATGTTTTAAGAAGAAATTTTATGTTCTCACCTTACGTCAAAGGATAGTAAGGTCAAATATCTAGATTATTTTTAACCCAAATAAAAGATATTGATGAAAATTTGGCTTCTTAAAACGAGTCAAATTTTTTTATGTTTTGGGAGGTGTTTCACTATAAAACAAGAATTACCTATTAACAGACAGATTAGAGAAAAAGAAGTTCAAGTAATTGATGAAAATGGGGAGAAGTTAGGAATTCTTCCAATTGATGATGCAATTGAAAAAGCAGAAGAAAAAAACTTGGACTTAGTTTTAGTTGCTCCAAATTCTAGTCCTGTAGTTTGTAAGATTATGAACTATGGAAAATATAAGTTTGAGCAAGCTAAAAAGGAAAAAGAATCTAGAAAAAATCAAAAGGCAGTTGAACTGAAAGAAATTAGAGTAACTCCAAATATTGGAGCACATGATTTCGAATTCAAATCCAGAAATGCAAGAAGTTTCTTAGAATCTGGTAACAAAGTAAAAATTACTTTGAGATTTAGAGGAAGAGAAATGAATAATATTGGACTTGGAGAAGATATTTTGAATAAGTTCATTGAAGATTTAGCAGATATTGCTAGTCCAGAAAAGAAGCCTTTATTAGAGGGTAAAAATTTATTTATTATTTTAGCTAAAAAAGCTTAAATAATTAATTTACTTAAAACTTATAATGGTTTGGAATGAAAGGAGAAAGAAAATGCCAAAATTAAAAACAAACAAAGCAGCTAGTAAAAGATATGGTTTTACTGGAACTGGAAAAGTAAAAAGAACAAAAGCTAATAGAAGACACTTATTAGCAAATAAAACAAAGAGACAAAAAATGACAGCTAGAGTACAAGACGGAGTGGTTGATAAAACATATCAAAACCATGTAAAAAAATTATTACCATATCAATAAAATGAGAGAATTAGAGTTGAAGGAGGAATAAATAATGGCAAGAGTAAAAACAGCTAGAACAACAAGAGCTAGACATAAAAAAGTTATTAAACAAGCAAAAGGTTATTTTGGTGCTAAACATTACAGATATAGAACAGCTAAACAAGCAGTTATGAAATCTGGAATGTATGCTTATGTAGGAAGAAAAGATAAGAAAAGTGATTTTAGAAAATTATGGATTACTAGAATTAATGCTGCAGCAAGAGCAAATGGAATGACATATAGCAATTTAATCGCAGGATTAAAGAAAGCAAATGTTACAATTAACAGAAAAATGCTTGCTGAAATCGCAGTATCTGATCCTAAAGCTTTTACTGAAATTGTAGAAGTTGCAAAAAAAGCTTAATAGAAACAGAAAAAAAAAAGCCCCTTTTTACGGGCTTTTTTTTTTATAATTTTTGTAACAACCTATCGAATAAAATCGATGGGTTGTTTTTTTCTACATGATAATGTGACAATCTTTGTACTAATAAGGGAATATAATAATTTTGCAATGATTGTTTATGTAGATGTTTTATTTTTGGAAAACTTCATATTGGATTTGATTATTTTGATAACTACAAAAATAATTTGTAATAGTAGATCGAGAATTTGGAAAATGTTATTAGGAAGTATTCTAGGAGGTTTATATACAACGATAAGCTATGTTCTTGGGTTTGAGAATATATTAGGAAGTATTCTTATGTCTCTTTTGATGATATGGGTTAGTTTTGGGTATCAAAGTAGAAAAAACTTTTGGAAACGTTTATTGGTATTTTATTTAGTTTCTATCACTTTTGGAGGGGCTAGTTTGTTATTTGCTAGATATCAAAGATTAACAAAAGTATTAGTATTTGGCATAATAACAGGTTTTATTTTGATTTTTTTCGTTCAAAAAATATTAAAAAATAAATTTGAAAAAATTTGTGAAATAGAAATTTGTTATAAAAATAAAAAAATTAAAGAAAAAGCATTAATTGATTCCGGAAATTTATTAAAAGAGAAGAATTCTAATTTGCCAGTTATTATAGTAGAAGAAAAAAGTTTAAGCTGCTTTCCTATTAATTTGGAAGAAACAAGAGCGATTCCATTTAGTTCGTTAGGAAATGAAAATGGAGTTTTATTTGGGTTTAAGCCAGATTCCATAAAGATATATCAAAATGATGAAATCAAAGAAAAAGAGGCTTTTATTGGAATTTACCGAGGAAATTTATGTGGAGAGCATCAGGAATATCATGCTATTATTGGTTTATAGGCAAAACCTTTAAAAACCTAAATTTACTTTTAAAGGAGTAGAGATGAATTTATTAAAAAACTTAAAAGATTGTGTTTTGAGAATTTACAGAAAGTATTTTGAAAGGGAGAAAACGAGCAAGTTTCCTGTTTTTTACATTAAGGGAAGTCAAACACTTCCACCACCACTTGATCCAAAAGAAGAGGCTGAGATTATAAAAGGGTTAGAAAATAATGAGGAAGCAAAACAAATTTTAGCACAAAGAAACTTAAGATTAGTGGTTTATATTGCTAAAAAATTTGAAAATACAGGAATGGATTTAGAAGATTTAATTTCTGTTGGAACAATAGGGCTCATGAAAGCAATTAATACGTATCAAGCTGGGAAAAATATTAAACTTGCTACTTATGCATCAAGATGCATCGAAAATGAAATTTTAATGCAACTCAGAAGAACAACGAAAATTAAAACAGAGGTCTCAATTGATGAACCACTTAATAAAGATGGAGATGGAAATGAATTGTTGCTTTCTGATGTATTAGGAACTGATGGAGATATTACTTCTAAGAGAATTGAAGATGAAACAGATAGAAAATTATTAAGAGCAGCAATTGAAAAATTAAGTAAGCGAGAAAGAGAAATTATGGAATTGAGATTTGGAGCCAAGTTAGAAGGAAAGGAAAAAACACAAAAAGAAGTTGCAGATAAACTTGGAATTTCGCAAAGTTATATCTCTAGAATTGAGAAAAAAATTATGAAAAAAATGAAAAAAGATATATTGAGCAAAACAGGATAGTATGATAAAATAAAAATGTAAAAAAATATACGCAGGAGAAAAATATGGTAGAAGACAGATTATATCCTTGTACTATTAATGGAAAATATTATGCAAAACCAGTAGATTTCGACAAACTAGTAAGTGAACAGGCTGATAAAATCATCGAAGATCTTGAGAACAAATTAGAAAATCCTTCAAGTAAAGTGTATCATGATGAAGGATTTAGACAGTATATCGAATCTGTTAAAAATGGAGATATTGAGGCAATTTTACAGCCAGATAATCCTTTCTATAAAAGTCAATTTGAATTGGCTATTCTAGAGTTTGGAAGCTATGAGCTTGTTCAAAGACTATTAATTACTTCTAGTGATAAAGAAGCAAATGATTTTTTGGAAGAATTGGATCAATCTGTATTTCGAATTCAAGATGCATTAACTACTTTTTGCGTAGAACAAAGACAACAGAGGGGAATTAATTATACAAAAAAAATGCAGAAGATTTATCGCAATTTTTTGGAGAATTTTGCTCCTCAAAGATTGCCTTATTATACAGAACCTCCTGTCAATGTTAAAATGCTTGCTGGAATGATGGTATTAAAAGAAGAATCTCTAAAATCTTTTATGGAAGCAGATGCAACAGAACTTGTTAATTTGTTTTCTGATTTTAATAATATATATAGATTAGATGTGATTATTCAACTGATTTCATTATATCAGAAACTAGCAGTTGAAACAGATATGGTAAAGCAAAACGAATTGTCTATCATGATAGATAACCTTACCAAAAATGGAATTTCTGTATCAGGAAATACACAAGCAATTATGAATTTCATTCTGCCTAATTCAACACAAACGATGAATCAAATGATTGAGAATTTTGTTTTTAGACCAGTGTATTATCATCATAGTGATAAATTAGATATTTCAGAAGATTTTGATACATTGTTGCAGAAATATGCGGGTATTAAAAGCTTTTTCACTTTAGATCAGATTTATGGTAATGACAGTACTTTTCATAAACTTTTACAATTATCTCGATTGAATATTTTACCAGAAAAAGAGAAAAAGAAATTAAATGAATATTTAGATCATGAATTTGGAAGAAAAGATATTCCAGATATTGATATGACTAAATTTGACCAAAAAATAGAATCTCGCGAGAAATTTTCGAGCCAAGAGGTGATGGAATTTTATCAAGATGTAATCCAATTGACAGTAAAACAAGGAATTATGCCTGCGAAGTATAATGAATTTTTAATTTCTAAATTACTTGAAAATAACACAGAGTTTATAGAGGCTTTAAATGATAATCAAAAAGAAATTATCGTAGAGCATTTTGCAAGTATGAAGTCAAAGCAATTATTTGGAGATACTAATTATATTACTTTTTCAACACATTTCTTTGATCATAATGGAGGTATGACACTTGGCGTACATCAACCAGGGCTTATTAAATTAAGACCAATCGAAGCCAAAAATCAAAGTATGACTACGCTTTTAAATATCATTACTATTTTCCATGAATTAAGACATGAGCAACAACAAAGAAGTATGGATTCTCAAGAGTACAATCACTTAATTTATATGATGGAAAAAGAACGTATTTTTACTTTACAAAGTCATAGTTACTATAATAAAAACTATTCTACAATATATGAAGAATTAGATGCGGAACATTATGCATTAGATAGAACTTTAAGATTTGTGAAAACTTTACCATTAGGACGAGAATTTCATAATAGTCAAAATTGCCAAGAAATGTTGCGATATATAGAAGCACGTAGAGATGATACAATGCAAGGATTCCAAAGAGCATCCACAAAAGAAATGAAGGATGGAAAAATTGCTGAAGTAGAAGAGGCATTTGATGAATTAATTGCACAAAATCCAGAGGTTTTAAAGAAAAAGCCAATTTTCAGAGTAGAGTATAATGAAGATGGAACAAGAAAACCAGTTAGCCAAATATTTCAAGAATTTATTAATGTAATGAGATTTCCAAAAAATAGACTTGGAAACTATGATTTATATAAATATGTTTTACTTTCTAGAGCAGGAAGAGATTTAGAAGAATGTATTAAGTTAACAGAGATTGATATTCCAAAAGACTTGACTCCTTCTACTAGAAATGCTTTGGAAAAAATGAGATATGTCGCATTTTTTAAAGGAATTGGAGAGCCTATGCCAGAAAGCAAGCAGCCAATTACCTTAGATGAAGAGACGGAAGAAAAGATTACACCAGAAGCACAATCAACTTATCAAGAAATATTTGGAGAGGGAGAAGATAGATAAGCAATAAAACACAGTTTACGAGAAGAGTAAACTGTGTTTTTGTTTTATTTATAAAGCCTTTTAATATGAAGAAGAGCACTTTTTTCAATTCTAGATACTTGTGCTTGAGAAATTCCTATTTCTGAAGCGACTTCCATTTGAGTTCTTCCTTTGAAAAATCGTTTATCAATAATTGTTTTTTCTTTATCTGACAAATGTTTAATTGCTTCTGAAATCGTAATATTTTCTGCCCAATTTTCATCATTATTTTTCTTATCTTTTACTTGATCCATAACATAGATAGCGTCATTACTGTCATTATAAACTGGTTCTTGAAGAGAAATTGGATCTTGAATAGCATCTAAGCTCATTGCGACATCTTCTTTATCTACTCCTAAGTCTTTGGCAATTTCTTCAACAGTAGGTTCGTGATGACTTTCTTTAGAGAGTTTTTCCTTTGATTGAAGGACCTTATAAGCTAAATCTCGAATAGATCTACTTACACGTACAATATTATTATCTCTTAAGTATCTTCTGATTTCTCCAATAATCATTGGAACTCCATATGTTGAGAATTGAACATCTTGATTAATGTCAAAATTATCAATTGCTTTAATTAATCCGACAACGCCAACTTGGAATAAATCGTCTGGATTTTCATTTCTTCCACCAAAACGTTGTACTACGGATAATACTAATCTTAAATTACCATTAATAAATTTTTCTCTTGCGTCTGCATCTCCATTTTTTATTTTAATTAAAAGTTCTTGTTTTTCTTCGTTTGATAGTATCGGTAATTTGTTGGTGTTAACACCACATATTTCTACCTTATTTATCAAAACAAAAACCTCCTTTGGAAATTAGCTATTAACATTATTTCCAAAAGATGGTTTTTTTATACGATATTTTTTTAAAGTTCTTGTTCAAAAATAGATTCTACAGAGTTCTCTGGATTTAAAACACTATTTGCTTGAGATAATTGTTGAGTCGCTCTTACAATTCTAGAAGCAACATCTTGGTAAATTGTTTTAAAAAAGTCTATTTCTGTTTGAAATTTAAAACGTTTTAAAATAGATAACTTCTGTTTAATAACAGGTACTAATTTGTCAATATCTAAAGTGTCTAGAGACTCAGCACATGCTTTAGATAAATCTTGGTAATGTGCTAAACGATGTTTGATTTCTTCAAAAAGTTGATCGCTTATTTTTCTACCATTGCAAAAGTTCGGATTTGCAGTATAGTCATATGTAATATGTTCATCTGGACTTACATTTCCATATTTGCCTTCTGAGTCAGTATAATATCCACAAATGAATTCTTTTGGAATATAACCAAGAGAAGAACAAACAATATCCATTAATGAACGATGAGTGTTTTGATCATATCCATATGGAGGAGGAGAGGTATATCCTAAAAATAGCTTTTCACCAGAACTGTTTTCTACGATGCAAGGGTATGCTACTAATACATTAGTTTGTTTGCCACTACCCCAAGCATAATCAGATAGAGATGATTGTAATTGTTTATTATCTACTCCAACAATTCCAATAGGGCGAACGTTTCCGTTGATACTTCCGTAATTAGTTCCTAGCTTTAATCCATTGGATAAAATTAGTTCAGCAATTTCCAATTGCTTTTTTTCACCTGCTCTACCAGAACCAATTCCGTGAAGTCCAATTCCGAATTCTTTTAGATGTTCAATCTTTTGAATTAAATCTATATCTATTATTTTTTCCATAGTATTCTCCTTTCCTTATACTCTAAATATAGCATGAATAAAAGGAAATTTCAAATTTAAGGGATATGTGTAAAAAATAAAAATCATCTTTTTGAATTTTCAAAAAGATGATGGTTTTCTAATTTTGATTGAATTTCTGTTTTGCAATGGAAATTTTACTCATATCAGCTTCATCTGTTTGATACCAGTTTCTTTCTTTCATCAAGTTGTATAGTTTGTTTTGAATATTCAATTCTTCATTTAAAGCATTTTGGAATTGTTTATGAACTTCAGCAGTAGAGGATTCAATCATTCCGTGTAAATATAAATCACAAATTCCTTTTACTAAACATAAATGGTTTTCCATTAAATCTTTATCTTCCATTTTTTCCTCCTTAAAGTAGGTCTAAAAATTGTTGAAACAAAGTTTCATGTTTTGTTTCAAGTTCCTTTAAATAATTTTTTAAAGTTTGATCTTGCAATTGTTCTGATGTTTTGCAAGCACACTTTTTAAGAAATTGTTCATGTCCTAAGCTATCTTCAACATATAAAAGTTCTTTACTTGTCACTAGTTTTACCTCCTTTAATTTTTTATTATTGTTCACAAAAAAATTACAAATTATACTTAAAAATTTTTGAAAATGTTGAAACATAATTTAGGAATAATTTGTCTTATATATAGATTGTATAGAATAAAAGATTCGATGCTGAAATCCTAACGGAAATAAGGGTTACATAAAATTTGACAATTGACAAAAATGCGAGTATAATATTAATTGTGCTGAGAACAAATAAGGTTATTCTAAAGAAAAAAGATTATAATATTAATAATATTTTAAATGATACTTTTTAAAAGTATCTAAGGAGGAAATATGGAAGATAAAGCTAGTCTGAGATTTTCGGTAATTATGTGTGCTTATAATTTAGAGAAAATTGTGGATACAGCTATAGAGAGTGTATTGAATCAAACATTCGAAAATTTTGAATTAATCATTGTAAATGATGGTTCAAAAGATGATACAATAGGAACTCTTAGAAGATTTGAAAAAAAGGCTAATGGAAAAATTAGAGTAATTGATAATCCTAAAAATGTAGGATTAAGTGCATCAAGAAATATTGCTATAGCACAAGCAAAAGGAGAATATATTGTTCACTTAGATGGTGATGATACTTTATATGATAGAAATACTTTGGCAAAAATCGATGCAACAATTGGAAATAGAAAATTAGATATTTGTTATTTTGGCGTTCAATACGTTGGTGGTGGAAATAAATTATACTTACCTAACGCAGAAAACTCTACAAAAAAAGCAAGAATTGTATGCGATATGCACTTTGCTGTTGCAAGTAAAGTATGGAGAAGAGAGTTCTTAGAGGAAAACAATTTAACATTTATTGAAGGTATGTACTATGAAGATATGGTTTACTCTATAAAAGCTGCAATTAAAGCAAAACACATTTCATTTGGTGCTATTCCAATTTATGTATATTACAGAAACAGAGAAGGCTCAATTATGGCTACTCCAAATATTAAAAGATGTAAAGATATGTACAAAATGCTATATTACTTAATGGAGTTATATGAAGAAACTCCAGAAGAGTTACAACCTTACCTTATGAGTTTTATCAAAAATGAAACTTTTGGTGTTCCAGCAAGATTAGATGGTATTATAAAATCTTTAAAGGATTCAACATATACACCAGTATTCCCAAAAAGAAATTATGTCTTTACTGAGGAAGCTCCAACAATTATTGAAAATAATCCAAAGATTATACCAATTTCAATGCCAAATCAAATTGCCGCAGACGGAAGCGGAAATGGAATCGAAGTAGTTCCAGAAGAACCAGCAGTAGCTGCAGCAGATAGCAAAAAAGATTTGAAGATTGTTAAATTCGAAAAAACATAATAATTGAATATGTAAAAAGCACGTAAAACTCATCTAGAAGAGCCTTACGTGCTCTTTAAATTTAAGGGGTTTATATAGAGATGAAAACAAAAATATATTTAATCAGACACACTAATACAACACGGGAATGTCGAGCATCGATTAACAGGAAGAACCGATTATGAGGTTACAGGGATAGGGCAAAAATATATTGAAAAATTAACAAATGCATTGAAAGAGATAAAATTTGAAAAAGCTTACGCAAGCACGTCAGATAGAACCAAAAAAACAATTCAACCTCTAGCAGATTTGAATTCTATAGAAATTATTCAAGATGAGAATTTGTGTGAAATGTATTTTGGAATATATGATGGAATGCGTTGGGAAGAAGTAAATCAGATTAATCCTGAAATCGATAAACTTCATCAGGAAACAAATGAAATTAAAAATATTCCTGAACAAGAGTCAACTAAGCAAGTTGAAAAAAGAATGTATGAATGCATAGAAAAGATTGCAAAGCAAAATTTAGGGAAAACAGTTTTGATTTGTTCACATGGAGTGGCAATAGAGGCATTTTTGAGAAGAATTACGTGTGTTCCATTTGTAGAACAGAGAGAAGAATATAGTCAAAAAAATACAAGTATTAATATTGTTGAATATGATGAGAATAAAGGATTTAAAGTATTAGTTATTAATAAAAAAGATCATATAGAATAGAGGAATGTATGGAAGAAGAATTAATATCAATAATTGTACCTGTTTATAAGGTAGAAAAGTATTTGGATAAATGTATAAACTCAATTGTTAGTCAAACATATAAAAATTTAGAGGTGATTTTAGTAGATGATGGATCACCGGATTCTTGTGGCAAGATGTGTGATGAATGGACCCAAAAAGATACTAGAATCAAGGTAATTCATAAAGAAAATGGAGGACTTTCAGATGCTAGAAATTTTGGACTAGACTGTGCAAAGGGAAAGTATATTCAATTTGTTGATAGTGATGATTATATAGAGAAAGATATGATAGAATTTCTATATAAAAATTTAAAAGAAAATAATGCTGATATTTCAATTTGTTCTAATTATATGGTAGATGAAGAAAATGTAATTAATGTAGGAACTCGGAAAATTTTTCGTATTTGATAGAATAGAAGCATTAAAAGAAGTTTTATTAGATGATAAAATCAGAGGATATGCTTGGAATAAATTGTATAGTGCAAAATTGTTTGAGAAGATTAGATTCCCTGTTGGGAAAGTATTTGAAGATGTTTTAACGATTCCAAGAGTTTTCGAAAAAGCTAGCAGAGTTGTTTTAAATGATGTAGCAAAATATTATTATTTACAACGTGCTGGAAGTATTCTACATGAACAAACTCAAGAATTGAAGCTTGCTTATATTAATGCTGCGATAGAAATAACAGAGGAATTAAGAAAAATTGAGCCAAAACTAGAGAATTATTGTGATTATAGTATTGCTCATATCGCTCTTAAAACTTATAATGATATCGGTTTATTTGATATGAATGATTTGCTAGAGACTGAAGAGATACAGAGATTATATAAGAGATTAGTTCAAATTTTTGATGCTAAAAAGGTAGAAGAGGTATTATTTCAAGAGACATCTAGTGTTAAGAAATTGCATTTTTATTATTTAGTATTAGATAAAGAGGGATATTTAAAAAATAATAAGAACTTGCCAGAACTATTCCCAGGATGGGGAAAGAAAGAATAAAGACACAAGTTTGCTTAAAGCAAACTTGTGTCTTTTAATGTATCAATTAAAGGTTTAAATTCTTTATCAAAATTGATTTGGATTAAATTTAAGTTTAGTTGCATTAATTCTTGAGAAATAGCTAATATTTGTTCTTTATCATAAGATTTTACTAATCTCATAAATGGAATATTTTCTAACCAAGTATGATATGTTGCAGAAATTTTCTTTGTAGAGTTATCTAGAGCAATACAAGGAGTTTTTGTAATTAAAGCAAAAATCATACCATGAAGTCTATCTGTAATAACAAGCTTTGCTGATTGAAATTTTTTGATGATACTATCAAAAATTTCTTCTTTTTCTTCTGGTTTAATTCTGATTTCTCCAAGATGTGTATCCATAATTTCAATGTCTCGATATTCATGATGATTAAATAATTCAACAGTTTCTTCTATAATATCATTTTCAGTAACTTTTTCTCTATCATTTCTAAAACAAAGCATAATCTTGTCTCTTGAAATACTAGGATTTTTTTCGATTTTATCAGTAAGATACATAACTGTATCTGGAACGATGATAACATTATCCATTCTTTTCTTCATCTTATCATATGAAAGGTTTTCTCTAATAAAAATAGATAAATCTGTATGATTTTTATAAATATCAAGAGAATTTTGAAACTCTGTTTGTCCTACTTCTGAATCTTCAAAAGAAATACTTTGAGGAAAAGAAATGATTTTATTATTAGGAAATGATTGAACGATATCTCTACGTTTTTCTTCAAATCCCAAGTAAAGATTTCCCATATTTCCACCGCCAATAATAGTGATGATATCTTCATCTGCAATATTATTTTTCATTTGATCTTTATGTTCGAAGTAGTTCATCATAGGAATTTCAACGATTTGATTTGTTGGGTATACGTCATTAATAATTTTTCTTTGTGCTAAAGCAATAGCAATATCTCCGATATTTCCATAATCAGGGGCTAAAACTAGCCAAATTTTATTTAGTTTTTTGTTTAAGTTATCCATAATTGTTCTCCTTTTAATATATTTTTGAGCGCAAAAAAAGCGCGATAAATTAGTATAACAATATCGCACGAAAGTTTGTGATTGATTTAAAATATATTAAAAGGCTAAAATTTAAAAATCACATATATTAACCAAAATAGGCGATAAAATGCTATACAAAAAGTTCATACCAAAACAAGCAATCTGCTTATAACTACCGTCATCAGAGCTATTCGATTCACATATAGACATTTAAAATCACCTTCTTTTTTCATAAAATTTTTTTATTAACATAAATTAGTATAACACATTTTTCACAATTTATCAACATATTTTTTAATAAAATTTGATTGGAAAATAATGTATTGAATTTTTTTATAATTATCTCTAAAAAGCTCTTTATATCTTCGATTTTCTCTAATTTTAAAAATGGTATTGTTTTTTATTTTCTTTATTGATACAATAATATATATACTTATGAAGAGGGTTAGAATATGGAAGAGAAAAAAGCTTATAAAATAGGCATAATGCCACTATTTTTGCTAATATTAGATATTTTGCTAATTATTGTTGTCATTGTTATGGGACTAATTATTTATACACAGCAAAAGAAATTGAATAATATGGAGATAACAGAAGTTGACGCTAATGAAAGTAATGCTTCAGTAGATCCGCTTGAAGAACCGGAAGAAAATATTGTTAACGAAATAATAAAAGATAAAGAAGAAAATATAGTTAGCAATCAAGTAGTAAAAACAACCAATACAAATACTGTTAGTGAAAATAATGTTTCAGAAGAGAATGAATATGCTAGAAAAATTGTAGATAATAGAGCATATATTTATGATGCGCAATATCCTGCAAATGGTATTAAAGAAAATAGTTATTCTTCAAGTGACGGAAATACTTATGCTGTATCTGATATTATTGTTCCGTATATTAACATGGTTTCTAGCGATGCTAGTGCTATGAACCAAGAGATTGAAGGACTTTATAATCAATATATAGATGAATTTGTAGTTTGTAGTCAAAATAAAAATAGTTATATTAAGGTTAGTTACAATTCTTATATCACATCTAATATCTATTCTATATTATTGACAGTACAAAGAGGACAAGGGGCTAGTGAAAGCTCTGAATACATAACGTATAATTTTGATATTCTATCTGGAACAAAATTAGATTATAATCAAGTTTGTTATGTAGCTGGTATTACAAATGCTTCAGAGACAATTCAAAAGACAATCAATAATTTGGATGATTATAATAGTTATTATTTAGTAGCTGGTAGATTTACAACACAAGAACAAGTAGATGAAAGAAGTGAAGAAATAGAGAATTGTAGAAAACAAATTTATACATCTTATCAAGAAGACTTATTAAACAATAAATTGGTTTACTTTTTAGATAATAATTTAAAACTAAATATAGTACTAAAGATTGGACTTCCAAATAATGAAGGAAGTTATAATAAATTAGTAGTAGCAGAGGTCTAAATATATGAAACTAAAGATAATTAAAGAAGCAAATGCTGTAAGTAGAGAGCTCCTAGAAATAGAAAGTGAAGAAGCAAAAGTTATTATTGGTTTTGGAGAAGAAGTTGGAACTGGTGATGTCGCTGAAAGAATTAATCCAATGATAGATGGTTTAACAACCGGAACACCAAATTATGATGGAGTGTTTGTCTTAAGGAATCCTGAAAATTGTAATATAGTAGATTATGCTTTAAAAGATATACCAATCTTTTTAGTGAGAAAATTGAAATCTTTGTATGATGTTTGCATGGATTTTAAAAAGTTGACTAAAAAGGAAAATATTAAAGGAATAATTGAATCAGAAACAAATAAAGTTAAAGATTTAGAAATAACACCATATCTTGTGGATTCATCTAATTTTAATACCTATATTTTGCATATAAAAGATAAGTTTGGAAAAAGTGTTGTTATTAGTGGTGACTTTAAAAATTATGATGGTTCTTATGGGCAAGATAAGCTAAATACAGCAATATCTATTATTAAAAATGCAGATGTGCTTATTGTAGAGGGAAAGTATCTTGGAAAACATGGATTGGAGTTTTCTTCTGGAAAAGAAATTTTAGAAAAACTAAGAAATATTATGAAATTTTATAAGCAAGTATTTGTATTACAATCTGAGACAGATTTAATTATGGCTTCTAACATTTATCAAGCAGCATTGAAAACTAAAAAAATTTTTGTGGAAAGTTCTTTTTTATGCAATTTAGCTACAATTGCTAATGGTAGTTGTCCATCACCATTTTCAGCTAAGAAGGTATATAGTTATAATCCATTAGTTTTAGAAAATATGGATTTTGAATTCAAAAAGAAATATGTTGTACCATTCTCTATTAGTAGTGCTTTAACAAAAATGAAAAAAGGAAAATACGTAATGAACGTTACAAAGGACTTTTTGCAAGATATTCAAATTCTTGAAAAAGAAAGAGCATTTTATGATGCTTGTATTATTGTTTCTGAATGGAAAGGATTTATGGAAGATGATAAGGAATTAGAAGATTTCATGAATGTTTTGAAAAGTTACGATATGGATTACTATGAATTATATACACATGGACAAGTTAATATGAATACAATTAAAGAAATGATTTATAAATTAAGACCAAAAGTTGTAATTCCATTAGATTTCAGTAATGAGAAAAATGTAGAAAATCAATTAGATAACTTTAAAGTTTTAAAAGATGGAGAACAAATAAAAGTTTAAAAAGAGGGAAAATGGGACGTACCACTTTTCCCTTTTTTGAAAAATAAAAAGAGGAAAAGTGGTACGTCCCATTTTCCCTCTTTTTATTTATTTCATTTCATTTAATTTTTTTGCTAAATTTGATTTTTTTCTAGAAGCTGTGTTAGCTTTAATAACACCTTTTGTGCAAGCTTGGTCAACTTTTTTTACTGCTTCTTTAAATGCTACTTCAGCTTTTGATTTATCACCTTCAGCAACTGCTGCTTCAAATGATTTTACAGCTGTTTTATATGCTGATTTTACCATATTATTTTGTAAAGTTTTCTTTTCAATAATATCTACTCTTTTAATAGCTGATTTAATGTTTGGCATGCTCTTTTGCACCTCCCTCGTCAAATTCAAGTCAATTTCTTTGAATATTTTAACACGTAAGACGAAAAAAAGCAAGTCTTTTGTGAAAAAATGTGTAAAAAGTTGAAATTTACTTGAAAATATAGGCTAATTATGATATGCTATATCCTATAAAAATGCGTTAATATGGAAACATTTCAAAATTAAAATTGGGAGGTAAAATATGATAGCATTAGGTGCAGACCATGGCGGTTTTGATTTAAAAAAGGAAATCAAAAAATATCTTGATGAAAATGAAATAAAATATAAAGATTATGGAACAGATACGGCGGATCGAACGGATTATCCAATTTATGCTGAAAAAGTGGCAAAAGCGATTCAAAATAAAGAATGTGATAGTGGAATTTTAATTTGTAGATCTGGAGCTGGTATGACTATGGCAGCCAATAAATTTAGAGGGGTTAGAGCTGCTTTAGGATTTAATAAGGAAGTAGCTGGTGCTTCTAAAGCGGATGATGATATTAATGTTTTAGTAATACCAGGAGATTATATGAGCCTTTCTGAAGTAATTGCGACAATTAGAATTTGGATTGCAACAGAATTTAAAGGCGGAAGATATGCTGAAAGATTACAGATGATAGAAAATATAGAAAAAAATGAAATGAAATAGAAAGGAAATAGCTATGTGGGGGGACATTGCGATAGCATTTACAATAGCATTTTTAACAACATTCATGACAACACCATATACGATTCGTTTGGCTAAAAAAATTGGAGCAGTTGATACTCCCAAAGACGAAAGACGTATTAATAAAGTGACAATGACAAGACTAGGTGGACTTGCTGTAATATTAGGTTTTTTAGTTTCTGTAATCTATTTATTAGTAGCTATGTCAATTGAGAAAAAAATAGATTTGCGTGAGAATGATTATCACTTGAAATTATTAGGATTTGCAATTGGTGGATTGGTTATTGGAATTACTTGTTTCTATGATGATGTCAAAGGAGCTCCTGCTCTAGTAAAACTGATAGCTCAAATTATTGCAGCATGTGTCACAGTAAAATGTGGAATTATTATCGAAAATGTTACGATTCCCTTTATGGGAAAAATTGGAAGTGATATTTTTTATAAAATATTAACAATTGGTTGGATTATTGGTGTTACAAATGCCATTAATTTGATAGATGGTTTAGATGGGCTTTCAACAGGTATTACTCTTATTTCATGTATTTCATTGTTGATTATTTTTTCATTAAATGGATCACCATTAATGTCTATTATATTGATAACAGCATTATCAGGCGCGTTGGTTGGATTTTTACCATTTAATTTTAACCCTGCTAAAACGTTTATTGGAGATACTGGATCAAATTTTTTAGGATATTGTATTTCCATTATATCAATTATAGGAATTGCTAAGACATATACAGCAATTGTTATTATTGCGCCTATTATCGTTCTTGCACTTCCAATCTTTGATACAATTTTTGCAATTTTTAGAAGAATTATTAAAGGACATTCTATTAAAGCAATTATGCAACCTGATGCTAATCATTTACATCATAAGATGTTAAAGGCTGGATTTACACAGAAACAATCTGTATTAATTCTATATGGAATTACTGCAATTCTTGGAATTTTCGTAATTATTTGCATGGATAGTGGAATTTGGAAAGCTTTATCATTTGCTATTATGGTTATTATTATCATTTTAGTTGGATATAAGGAATTTTTTAAGCAAAGATTGTTAGAAGAAAGCGATGAAGAAGATAAAAATATTCAAAAGATTGATGAAAATAAGGAGAATCAGTAAAATGAAATTAATAGTGGGACTGGGAAATCCTGAGAAAGATTATTCTGAAACACGTCACAATATGGGTTTTAATGTCTTGAATTTATTAGCTAAAGAACATGATATTGATATTTCAAGAACCAAATTCGAAGCAGAGTTTCGGAACTGGAATGATTGAAAATGAAAAAGTAATTTTAATAAAACCACAAACATTTATGAATGCGAGTGGAAGATCTGTAATAGAATTCGTAAATTTTTATAAAATTCCTTTAGAAGATATGATAGTTGTTTATGATGATATGGATCTTGATATTTCTAATATTAGAGTGAGGAAATCTGGAAGTCCAGGTGGACATAATGGAATGAAGTCAATTGTAAATATTTTAGCAGATGACAGATTTCCAAGAGTTAGAGTTGGAATTGGAAAGCCAATTTATGAAGAAGATGTGATTAATTACGTTATTGGACCAATTCCAGAAGAAGAAAAAGAAGGATTAAAAGAAGGAGTAAATAAGGCCAAAGAGGCGGTTGTAGAAATACTAAAAAATGGTATTGAGTCTGCAATGAACAAATTTAACTAGGAAGCAGAAATGAAAGAAATATATATAAAACAGGAAAACGATGCAAAAAAAATATATTTAATTGAAGATAGAGTAATATTAGAAAAGCATGAAGAAAGCATTGAGAATCCGATGTTAGAAGGAAATATTTATATTGGAAAAGTACAAAATGTTTTGCCAGGGATGCAGGCAGCTTTTATTAATATTGGAAGTGGAAAAAATGCGTTTATTCATTTAAAAGATTTATTACCTAAAATTGATGTAACAAAGGAACCAGAAAGCAAGAACAAAGATATTAGAAAAATAATAAAACCAGGAGATCCTGTACTTGTTCAAGTTACAAGGGACAAAAACTATAAAAAAGGTGCTAGAGTAACAACTCATATTAGTTTGACTGGAAGATTTTTTGTATATATGCCAAACTCTCCATTTATTGCAGTTTCGCAGAAGATTGAAAATGAAGAAAGAAAACAAGAATTAAAAGAATTGGTTACTAAAATTCTCCCTAAAGATACTGGAGGAATTATTAGAACAAACTGTGATAAAGCTAAAAAAGAAGATATCTTAGAAGATATTAAAAAATTAGTTGAGATTTGGAATGGTTTAATTGATGGAGAATTTACGCAATATCCCAAAGAAATCTACAATAATGGGGGAATTATCAAAAAATATATTATCGATAATCTAGACAAAAATTTAGATAAAATCGTAGTTTGCGATAAAAATGTGGAAAAAGTTGTCAAAGATATTTTAAATTGTGAAAATAAAAAAATAAAATTAGAAATCAATGATAAGTATTTAGAACAATATGATTATGAAAATCAAATCAGAAAATTAGAAAATAGAAAAATATGGTTAGATTGTGGAGGGTTTATTACAATTGATAAAACCGAAGCATTAACAGCAATTGATGTTAATTCAGGAAAATATATTGGAAAAAGCAATTTTGAGGATACAATTTATATTGTTAATAAAGAAGCTACAATTGAAATTGCTAGGCAATTAAGAGCCAGAGATATTGGTGGAATTATTATTATTGATTATATTGATATGCACATTGAGAAAAATAAAGAAGACATTGTACAATTAATGGAACAAGAGATAAAAAAAGATGGATCTAAGGTTCAAATTGAAGGATTTACAAAGTTAAATTTGCTTGAAATGACAAGAAAACATGTATATAGTTCTTAAATTGGATTATAAAAATAAAGTATAGAGGAAGATTTTATGAATGTAGGATTTGTATCTTTAGGATGCAGTAAGAACTTAATAGATACAGAAATGTGTATTGGACTTTTTCGAAAAGAGAATTTTAATATTGTTTCTAATAGTGAAGAGGCTGATATTATTGTGGTAAACACATGTGGCTTTATTGAGCCTGCAAAGCAGGAGGCAATCAATACAATTTTAGAAATGGCTGAATTAAAGAAAAGTGGAAGATGCAAGTATTTGATAGCGATGGGATGCTTGGTTCAAAGATATAAAAAAGATTTAGAAAAAGCATTACCTGAAGTAGATTTGTTTTTAAGTATTGATGACTACCAAAATATTTGGCTAAAAATCTGTGAATTAATCGGTAGAAAGCCAGATGTTTCTAGTCAAAATACATTAGAATATGAAGATAGGATTATTTCTACAGGAGATAAAACAGCTTATTTGAAAATTGCAGAAGGATGTAGTAATAACTGTACTTATTGCGCGATTCCATATATTCGCGGAAAATATATTAGTAGACCTTTTGAGGAGATTATAAAGGAAGCTAAGAGACTAAAAAAAGAGGGAATAGAAGAGGTAATTGTAATAGCACAAGATACAACAAAATATGGGATGGATTTATATCAAAAAGCAAGATTACCAGAGCTTTTAAAAGAAATTGCAAACCTTGGATTTCAATGGGTAAGATTTTTATATGCTTATCCTGAGAGTATTACAGATGAATTGATTGAAGTTGTAAAAAATACAGATAATATTTGTCATTATTTCGATATTCCAATTCAACATTACTCAAATCAAGTTTTAAAAAGAATGAATCGAAAAAGCAATTCTGAACAAATTAACCTTTTAATTCAAAAAATTAGAAAAGAAATACCAGATTGTATTTTAAGAACTAGTTTAATTGTTGGATTCCCAGGAGAGACAGAAGAAGATTTCTTTGAGTTATATGAATTTGTAAATCAAGCAAAATTTGAAAAATTGGGAGTTTTTCAATATTCAAAAGAGGATGGAACTCCTGCAAGTCGCCTAAAAGAGCAAATTCATCCAAAAACAAAGCAAAAAAGACTAAATCGAATTATGGAGTTAGAGCAAAAAATTTCAGGAATTAAATTAGAAGAAAAAATCGGAAATGTATACAAGGTTTTGATTGACGGGATTAGTGAAGATAATCAATATTATATTGGTCGTTCTTATATGGATATACCAAATGAGGATGGAGTAATATATATGCCCAAAGAAAAAGACGGATTAGTAGGAAAATTCGTAAAATGCAGAATAGAAGATGTTTCGGGATATGATTTTATAGGAAAAATTTTATAAAACATATTTTGAAAAGTTAAAATAATGGAGATAACAAATGAAACAAGTTTGGAAATGGATAATTGTTGTTCCAATTGTTATTGGAATAATTGTTGCAGTTTCAATTACAGTAAGAAACCAAGCATATAAAATAACAGAAGCAAATAAGTTAGAAAAAGTATTTGGTAATCTAACTGGTAGACCAGCTGAAATTACTCAGTTTTATACATATGGTACTTCTCTTAATGTAGAAGGAAAAATTAATGGTATTTCAAAAGATAATTTTGAAGGAATGAAACTGATTGTAACAGATGGCGCTAAATTTGAGAAAATATATAGTTTAAGTTATTCTTTTGAAGAAGGAAATGTGATTTTCTCAAGTGGTGATAAAATGAATCGTGCAATTGATTTAGATGGATTACCAATTCGGAAAATATTATGTTCAAGTTAGATTAAAAGCAAATAATAGTAAGGATTTTAAATATTATACTTTTTCAAATGCTAGTAATAATAAGAATATAGAATATTATACCTTAACAAAGAATGAAAAAAATAATAAAGTCAGTATTCAATTTGGAAAAGAAAAGTTTAACCAAAACGAGTATTCTTATTTAGGAATAACAGTGGTCGAATCCAAACTACCAGATGATGTTTATGATATTGTTGTAGATAGTGGTAGAGGTGGAAATGATACAGGAGAGTCAAATAGTGGTGTAACAGAAAGCGACTTAATGCTAGAATATGGAAAATTATTAAAAGAAAAATTAGAGAATAAAGGCTATAAAGTAAAATTAACCAGAGATGATACGAATACAGATAGTTTTACAGATAAAAATATGTATGATGAAGATGGAAGAATTACAATAGCTTGTAAAACTAAAGCTAAATATATGATTTCTCTTCATACAGGGGAAAATGGTTTTTCTGGTATTCAGGTCTTTGTACCAAATAGTGTTGATTTTTCTACAGCAGAAATGATAGCTAATAATTTATATAATAAGTCAAGTTTAGAATTTTCAAGTAATACTTCTTGGAAAAAATTAGATGGTGTTTATCAAAGAAATTATAATAATAATGAGATTAAGAGTAGAACTTCAAGTTTAGAAAAACAGGGAATTGAACCTTATGATATTACAACTAATACTCCATATTTATATACAATTCGTGAAGTAGGAGGTATTGCAACAAATGCCTATGTAGATGGAAGAAATCCTAGTTTTGCAGCTAATAAGTATTATAATTCTAATCAAGGGATAGAATGCTATCAAATATCAATTGGAAGTTTGAAAAAAGAAAAAGATATTTTAATAGATGAAAAAGAACAAATTGTAACTGCAATTGCAGATGCGTTTTAATAAAAGATTAAACAAATGAAATTAATAGTTTTGATGAAAATTTTATTTAGCTACAACGAAGATAAATGGAATTTTCAGCGGAACGGTAGGAGAAGTGAATGGAAGAATTAATACAGTACATCAGAAAAACTTTTGATGAACCAACTTTAAAAATTGTCAATTTTATGGAAAGAGCAAATTTGCTTGTTTCAGAAATGAAAATGGATCAAGTAAAAGATGGAGATAAAATGGTTAATAAGCCTTCTCCTAATATAATAGAATTGGCTTATTTGAGACTTTGTGATGAAGATCCTGATTTTTCTCATAATATGATGGGAGAAATTTTCTTGCATTATTTAGAATATATTTTAAGGGATTCCAGAGCTAATTGGAGAGTAGATACTAATAGATTAAATCAAGATTTGAATGGAAAATGCTTATATTGTAATATCCCATTAAAAAGCTGTCCAATGAAAGTTTTAGGATATATCAAAAAATGCATAAGAGATGCTAATTTAAATGAACCAATGTTTTTCTATAATTTAATGCAAACTATCAATCCTATTAGTGAAGGAAAAATGGATGAAGGAGAAGCATCAAGTATTGCTGATAAGATTTTATATCTATGCAAAACCCCAATTGATTTAAGAGGAGCTGAATTTTTACTAGATACAGACAGTATTAGAATTACCGGAAAAGATTATGGAAAAATCTATTATAAAACATTAGATTTTGAATTGAAAAAAATTTCATTTATTAATAATTTGCATGATTACTTTGTTACAGATGGTGGAATTAATGGAAGCTTTGACATCTCTAACCCAAATATTACTAAAGGGTATTCTTATATGTTTGATTCTAATCCAGTAGAACTTGCAGTAGTTATTAAAGATTTATGTGACATAGCTAATATTAATTATCATATGGTATTTAATAAAATTTATGTAAAACTTGGAAAATTTGAGAATATTTCAAAACTTGCTTATTATAATGAATATATCAATAAATTAGATACTTCTTTAGAACACAATGAAGCAGTTACAAAAGATATTAAAGAGGTTTTGACTTATATTAGAAATTATGATAAAAATGCTAAACTTCCATATATCAAATTTGATTTTTTGGTATATACCAATAATTCTCAAACATTAGATAATATTGTTTCTATCTTAAATAAATATTGTAGAACCTATAATTATTTGTCAAATAAAAATATTACTTATGTGGATGTAGAGCGTTTTATTATGCGTTCTAAAGATAGTTATGATGTTATTAATCAGTTAGAAAGAATGTATAACGAGAATGATTTTATTGTTTTTGCTAATATTGATAAAGCTATTAATATTAATGAATATCGCTTAGAAGCATTTTTCCAAATGGTCCCAAAACTTTATAACAGAAATAGAAGAGCTATCACAATGTTTAGTGGTGATAGAAAAGTTTTAGAAGGATTGATGAAAAAATATGATGCTGCATC
This sequence comes from Clostridia bacterium, assembly GCA_017477355.1. Classification (GTDB taxonomy): domain Bacteria; phylum Bacillota; class Clostridia; order TANB77; family CAG-508; genus Scatovivens. The sequence goes on along the minus strand of JAFUWA010000012.1, from coordinate 75,021 downwards.
AGCAATGTTTAATCATATTATTGATACAGGAACATTTGAAGCAGAAATTATTAAAGAGAAAATTTGTAAAAAAGTGAAGAAGGTTGGAAGCCTTTCAGGAGCGGCTAAAAATAAAATTAGTGAATATGTTGATAAGAATTATAAACCAGGTACAAAAAACGAAGCAGAATTTATTGATGAGGCTTATGAGGCAATTGTATATGATAAATACAAGGAAGAATATGAAAATGATGATATTAAGCCAGAAAATATTATAATGGCTGGACAAGAAAGAAAAGTAGAAGAAGTCCTAGAGAAATTAAATAAATTAGTTGGTGTTCCTGAAGTAAAAACAAAAGTAAATGAAATTATGAAATACTTAGAATATCAAAGAAGAATTGGCGATGAGCAAAATATCAATTGCAATATGGTATTCAAAGGAAATGTAGGAACAGGTAAAACAACTGTGACTAAAATTATGGCAGAAATCTTATACGCAATTGGTGTCGTAAGAACTAACAAAGTAATTGAAGTAACAGGAAAAGATTTAATAGGAAGTCATCTTGGGGAAACAGCTCCGAAGACAGGAAAGATTATTAAGAATGCTGTGGATGGAATATTGGTAATTAATGAAGCCAATACAATTATGGCAAGTAAAGGAAATGCAGATTTTCCATTAGAAGCAGTTACAACTCTTTGTGAAGGAATCGATCAATATAAAGAGCGATTAGTGGTTATCTTAAGTGGAGAGATTAAAGAAATGAGCTCTTTCTTATCTAAATATTCTTCTTTAGCTTCAAGAATTGGATTCGAAATCGGATTTGATGATTTTACAACGGAAGAGTTAGTTCAAATTTTCCAAGGAAAATTAGTTGAAAAAGGATATACTATTTCAGAAGAAGCCTTAAAAAGAATTTCTAAGAATATTGATAGAACTAGAATTTCAAGAAACTTTACAAATGCAAGATATGTAGATAACTTGTTTGAAAAATTGATTTTAGCACATAGTATCTCAGAGCCATCTGATGAGAATTTAAAGAATATTGTAATGCAAGATGTGGAGAATGTTGAAAGTGCTAATATCGATAGAGAAAAAACAGTTGATGACATTTTAAAAGAATTAAATTCTTTAATAGGACTTGGAGAAATCAAAAAGGTAATTGATGGATTTGTTTCTGTTTTGGAATTTAATAAAAAATTAAGCCGTAAAACAGACTTTAATATGCATATGATTTTTAAAGGAAATGCAGGTACTGGTAAAACAACTGTTGCAAGATTGATTGCTAACATTTATTATTCATTAGGATACATTAATAAAAATAAAGTAGTAGAAGTGCAAAGTCAAGATTTAATTGCAGAATGGTTAGGACAAACTGGACCAAAAACACAAGCAGTTATTGAATCTGCTTTAGATGGAGTATTATTTATTGATGAAGCATATTCTTTGATGGAACATAGAGGTTCCAATGCTAGTTATACTGCAGAAGCAATTGCAACTCTACTAAAAGCAATGGAAGATTATAAAGGAAGATTAATTGTTATATTTGCAGGATATACAGAAGAGATGATGCAATTTAGAGATTTAAATCCTGGTCTAAAATCAAGAATTGGCTTTGAGCTAACATTTACGGACTATACTGTAGAAGAACTTGTCCAAATTTTTGAGAAGAAAGTACATGATCAAGAATTAGAAGTGGATAAAAAAGCATTAAATAAAGTTCGTAAGATTTTAGAAGAAGCAAAGAAAATAGAAAACTTCGGTAATGGTCGTTTTGTAGATAACATGGTTCAAAAAGTAATTATTGAACATGCAAAACGATTAAAAGATGAAAATAATTTAGAAGTTCTAAGGGTGATTACAGAAGAAGATATTTCGAGTGATATCAAACCAGAACGTTCTAAAAATAAAATAGGATTTTAAAATTAAGACGGGCCCTCCTCGGAAGGAGAGCACGTCTGCTCACTCAGTGTGCTGATAGAAGCGGCACGTGAGCCGTTGAAAGGTGTCTGCATTAGAAAGCAAAGCAGATGACCACCAGGGCCAGAATGCCCAGCATGCACACAAGATGCACGCCTTCAGCAGTCATGCTTCCGCGCTTCAGGCAGTCAGTATCATAGTCGTACTTGTACTCCCAAAGTTGCTCCAGCAGATTCAGGTTCTCGCTCCGTTCCACATAGTCGCGTACTAACATCATGTTGTTCACCTAATCCTTTCTCATATGAAATTGATTCTTGGGATTCCTCCCAGATACACTTCTATTATAGCATTTTTTAAGAATATTTGCAAAACTGAGAAAAATAGGAAAAATCGGTGTGTCCCATTTTTCTTGGTTTCCCTTTTGCTTTGGCAAATTTCACAAAAAAGTCATATAAAGATATTGAAAAAATGGCAAAATTAGTATATTATATAGTGGAATTTAAAATACAAGAAGGAGATTTTTGAGTATGGAAAAAATATTGATTTTTGGACATAAAAATCCAGATACAGATACTATCACATCAAGTTTAGTGTTAGCAAATTTAGAAACAAAATTAGGAAAAAATGTAGAAGCCTGCGCACAAGGAAAACCAAATAAAGAAACTGAATTTGTTTTAAATTATTTAGGAATCGAAGCTCCAAGAGTGATTGAGGATGTAGAAGATGGACAAGAGGTTATGTTAGTTGACCATGCATCTTTTGAAGAATCAGTTCCGAATTTAGAAAATGCTAAAATTTTAAGAGTTGTAGATCATCACAAGTTAGGATTAACAACATCATATCCATTAAATTATAGAGCAGAAGCAGTTGGATGTACAGAAACAGTTCTTTACAAAATGTATAAAGAGTATGGGGTAGAGGTTGATAAGAAAATTGCAACATTAATGCTATCAGCTATTATTTCAGATACTTTATTGTTAAAATCACCAACTTGTACAGAAGAGGATGTAAAAGCAGTAAAAGAGTTAGCTAAAATTGCAGAAGTAGATTATGAAAAATATGGTCTAGAAATGTTAAAAGCCGGAACAGATTTAAGTTCTTTCTCAATCGAGGAAATTTTAAATTTGGACGCAAAACAAACAAGTTTAAAAGATGTAAAAACAATTATCAATCAAGTAAATACAGCATCAATTCCAGAAGTAATGGAAATGAAAGCTGATTTAGAAGCTGGAATGAATAAGATTATTGAAGAAAAAGAATTAGATTTATTTATGTTGTTAATTACAGATATTGTTAATAGTAATTCACAAGTAATAGCACTTGGTAAAGATGCTAAGCTAGTTGAAAAAGCTTATGGCGTAAAATTAGAAGATAATACAGCTTTACTAAAAGGAGTTGTTTCTAGAAAAAAACAAGTTATTCCAATCATGACAGAAAATGCATAGGATTAAGTTTTTAAAGAAAAAAGTTAAATGAGTTCAAATGTAAAAAAATATTATTATTGTTACATTACTGCTTCTATTTCTATTGTTTATAAATTATTTAACAAAAGAAAATGGATTTTTGGCTAAGAGACGATAAGAAAATATTGATTTTGACTAAAAGGCTTGAAAATATTTTATCTTATTGATAGAATGTAATTAGCTATGAAAGTAGCAAAAACAGAAGGGAGAGATTGTTATGATAAATTTAACAATAACTGACAAAGAATTAAAAGCAACAGAGGCAATTAAGAATTACATTGAAGAAAAGTTAACCAGAGTAGAAAAATATTTTGGTGAGGAAGAAGTTTTGGCAAATGTAAAAATTAAAGCAGAAAAAAATTATCAAATTGCAGAAATGTATATTTCAGCTGCTGGAAGTACATTTAAAGCAGTAACAGAAGATAAAGATTTATATGCTTCAATTGATAAAGATATAGATATCTTAGAAGGACAAATTAGAAAAGCTAAAACAAAAAAGGAGAAAATGCAAAAAGATAATTCTATTAAGCAAATTACAATTAGTGGTGAAGAAGAGAATGCAATAGATGATGAAGTAGTTAAAACTTTACACTATGAAATTAAACCAATGTCTATTGAAGATGCAAAAATAGTATTGAAAGAAAAGCAAAGTAATTTATTTTTGCCATTTGTTGATAGTTCTACTGGAAAAGTTTGTGTTATTTATAAATTAAATGACGGAAAAAATTTTGGAGTTGTTGAACCAGAAGCTTAATAAATATTCGACAAAACAAGTCTTTTTTCACTGAGGGAAAAGAAAAGATTTGTAGCGAATATTATATTAGCTAAGCAAAATAAACGTAGTAAAAAAAGAAGAAAGTTTTGAAAGCTTTCTTCTTTTTGTTTTTATATGGATATTTGCAGCTAATCAAAGGAGGTATTACATGAAAGTAGAACATTTTGTAGAGGAAAGAATACTTAAAATTCTGATTACAGAAGAGATTGATCATCACACATCATCTAAAATTAGGACAAGGATGGATTATGAAATTTTACGATTTAGGCCTAAAAAGGTAATTATTGATTTGAAAAATGTGAAATTTATGGATAGTGCAGGAGTAGGGCTAATGATTGGAAGATATAAATCTGTTAAGAGTTGTGGTGGCAATTTAGAAATTGAGAACGCTAATTCTAAATTAATGAAAATTTTTGAAATGTCTGGACTTCCTAAAATAATTGAGTTCCGTAATACATCTGAGCTACAAGGATTTTCAAATGAAATAGAGAGCATTTTGATATAAAGAAAGGATGGAAGAATAATGGAAAATTTAAAAAATGAAATGAAATTAGAGTTTTTAAGTAAATCTGCAAATGAATCTTTTGCAAGGGTGACAATAGCAGCATTTGCAGCTCAATTAGATCCAACGATTGAGGAATTAGCTGATATTAAAACGTCTGTATCAGAGGCTGTTACAAATGCAATTGTACATGCTTATTCTGGAAGTGAAGGGATTATAAAAATACATAGTAGATTATATGAGAATTTGATAGAAATAGAAGTCATTGATACAGGAGTTGGAATCGAGAATATAGAAGAAGCTAAGACCCCACTATTTACAACAAAAGGAAGCTTAGAGAGATCAGGAATGGGATTTACTATTATGGAAAGTTTTATGGACGAGCTTAAAGTGGAGTCAGTTGTTGGACTTGGTACGAAAATTTATATGAAAAAGAAAATCAAATCTTCTGGAAAAGAGTTGAGTCTATGAATTTAATAGAGAACCAAGAAAATTTAGAGGAAATGGTAAAACAAAATAATGGATTGATTTGGAGCGTTGTAAAGAAGTTTTCTGGTAGCCATTATGATTTAGAAGATTTATACCAAATCGGGAGTATTGGATTAATTAAAGCAATTAGAAGATTTAATCCAGATTATGGTTATCAATTGTCAACATTTGCAGTTCCATATATTTGGGGAGAAATCAAAAAATTTATTAGAGATGATGGAATGATTAAAATTAGTAGAAATATCAAAAAAGATTGTAAGATTACAATTGAATCAATTAATGAGATATTTATGGAGAACGGAAAAGAAGAAAAAGTTGAAAGAATTATTGGAAAAATAGATGAACAGAATAAGTTAATTGATAAAATCACGTTAGATGCTATGGTAGAGAATCTTTCTTTAAGAGATAAAAGGATTATAAAAATGAGATATTTTAAGGAAAAAACACAAGAACAAGTAGCTAAAGCATTAGGAATTTCACAGGTGCAAGTTTGTAGAATTGAGAAAAAAATATTAAATGAGATGAGAGCAAATTTGTAGTTAGGAGTGTTGTTTTGAAAAAAATCAAAAAATTTATCGTCTATATAATTTTTATTTATTTGTTTGTTAGACTTTTTCAAATTGGTTTTACCTCAAAAATAATTTCAACTTTTGCAGAAGATACGCAATTGGAGAAAGTGCCATATCAAGAATTTGATTATGGACAATTTCAAACTGTAAAATTATTACATACAGAAACAGGAGAAGTAGAAGTTTTGCCATTAGATATTTATTTATATGGCGTTGTAAGTGCAGAAATGCCAGCCAATTTTGAAATGGAAGCTTTAAAAGCACAAGCAATTGTAGCAAGAACGTATACGATTTATCAGATGGCAAATAATCACAAACATCAAGAACAAGGAGCTGATATTTGTGATAGCCCTTTATGTTGCCAGGCATGGATATCTAAGGAGAATAGAATTGCAAGATGGGAAAAAGAAGAAGCAGAACAGAAATGGACAAAAATTGAGAATAGTGTGAATGCAACGATAGGAAAAATCATTTTATATGAGAATCAACCAATCAAAGCATTTTTTCATAGCAATAGTGGTGGAATAACGGAAAGTTCACTTAATGTATGGGGAGGAGATTATAGCTATTTGCAATCTGTTCAAACAGTAGGAGAAGAAAACTATGATTCCTATGAGTCAGAGGTGAAAATTTCAAAAGATGAATTAATCGTAAAAATGAAAGAAAAGTTTGAGGATTTTGAAATTAATTTTGAACAAGAAGACTGGATTAAAATTGTTGAGAAAACAGACACATCTAGTAGAGTAAATAAAATTCAAATAGGGAATAAGGTAATAACTGGAAATGAAGCAAGAAGTATTTTGGGTTTGAAATCCACAAAATTTGAAATAAAAGTGGATAAAGATGATATCTATTTTTATGTTTTAGGATATGGTCATGGTGTTGGAATGAGTCAATGTGGAAGTGATAGCTTAGCAAAGCAAGGAATGAATTGTGAAGAAATTATACATCATTATTATCAAAATGTTGAAATTGTTTCATATTGATTTAAAAATATAGGAATAATTTTTAAAAAATAGTAAATAATTTTAATATAAGTTTATAAAGGAAAGGACGGATTTTGGTTTGAATAGAATGGTAAATCAAGAAAAAGATAAAAGATTTTTGATTGTGTTTGGAGTTGTTTTTATCGTTTCATTTTTAGTCTTTATTGGAATTTTTATATCTATTAACAATCGATTTAAGGCAAATTCAGATTTAGGACTTCTTACAATTAATACAACAGAGTCAATTGTTCCTAATGAGAATACAGCACAAGCGAGTTCATCACAAGATAAAACAGTAAATGAAGTGGAGGCAAAAGTTACCAATCAAGTTGTTAATGGAAAAACATCAAATACTACTTCATCAGAATCAATGAAGGCTTCTGACAATTCTCAAGCAGAAGAGCAAGCCAAAAAAATCCAACAGGTAAGTAGTGTTATTGATGAACCAGAGCCCAAAAAAGAATTGGAGTTTATGGCACCTTGTGTTGGAGAAATTATAACAGATTATGCAGATGAGAGTTTAGTTTATTCAAAAACGTTAGATGAATGGACAACTCATTTAGGAATTGATATTAAAGCTAATAAAACGAGTAGTGTAGTAGCAGCAGAAAGTGGAACTGTTAAATCTATTAAAAATGATCCGAGATATGGTTTAACAGTTATGATTTCTCATGAGGATGGATATGAAACGGTGTATGCTAATTTATTGTCAGCTGATTTTGTCAAAGAAGGAGATAAAGTTAGCAAGAATCAAACGATTGGGACAGTAGGAGAGAGTGCAAGTTTTGAAGTATCGGATCCACCACATTTACATTTTGAAGTATTAAAGGATGGAGAAAATATCAATCCAACTACAGTGATTCAATAAGAATTACCTTCCAATGGCATTTGAAAAAATGCTTACGGAAGGTTTATTTTTTATCTTATTTTTTTAATTTTGGGAGTTGAAATATAGAAGATTTAATGATATAATTTTCCTGTAAAAAAATAAAAAGAAAAGGACTGTAGAAAAATGGCAAATAATGAATTTGAAGAACAAGAAAAAGAAAATAGAAAAGTTGAAAAAGAACGCGAAAAAGAGATGAAGAAAAGAGAGAAAGAGGAAGAAAAACAATTTCGTGATAGAGTAAAAAACAACGAAAAAAGAGCAAAACAGGATGAGAAAGAAAAGAAAAAATTAAAAAAAGAAACAGCCAAAAAAGAAAAAGAAGCTGCTAAAAAAGAACTAGAAAAAGAAAAAGAGAAAATGAAAGCAATGAATCCTGAAGAACTTGCTAAATATAAAGCAAGAATGAAAGAGCAAACAAAAAAGGACAAACAGAAAGCAAAAAAGGATAAAGATAATTATAAAGGATATAGTATTTTTACTAGAATTCTTGCATTTATTCTTTTAGCAGCAATGTTATTTTCTGTTGGTGCTACTTTAATTTCTTATTTAGTTGCTGGATAAATGGAGGAAATCAATGTATCCAAATAATAATCTTTATACCTTTGATTTATATACATATTTTAAGTCTTGGGGAGAAAGTTTACCAAATTTAATATTAGGAATTTTAGACCTTGTTATTGTTTTGTTTATTATTTATAAAGGAATAAAATTTTTTAGGAAAACGCGTGCTTGGCAGTTAATGAAAGGTATTGCAATTTTAATTGTTGTTACATTAGTAAGTGGTTGGATTAAGTTGGGAATATTAAATGCAATTTTAACTGCTGTTATGACTTATGGTGCAATTATCTTAATTGTTGTGTTTGCCCCAGAGTTGAGAAGGGGGCTAGAGCAACTTGGAACAAATCAATTTAAAAGATTTTTTGGGATTACAACCAAAAGTTTAGAAAATAAAACAAAAGAGACAATTTATATGGTAACAATTGCTGCTGTTGAAATGTCTAAGAAAAAAACAGGAGCTTTAATCGTTTTAGAAAGAGATATTAAAATTCAAGATATTATTGCGACTGGAATTGCGATTAATTCAGAGATTTCTCCACAGTTATTGTGTAATATATTTGTTCCAAACACACCTTTACATGATGGCGCTGTTATTATAAGTGAAAATAAAATTGCAGCAGCAGCTTGTATGCTTCCACTTTCAGATGACCAAGGAATTTCTAAAGAACTTGGAACTCGTCATAGAGCGGCTATTGGCTTATCTAGACAATCTGATAGTTTAGTAGTTGTTGTTTCAGAAGAAACAGGAAAGATTTCAATTGCAAAAGATGGAACATTAATTGCAGATGTAAAAGAAGATGTATTAAAGAAAATTTTATTGAAAAATATGATTATAGAACCAAAAACAGAAGATACTGCTAAAAAGAATAAAAAGAAAAAGGAAGAAAAAAGTCAGGAAGAAACAAATATGGAAACAGAAGAATAAAATGGCGCCGGGACGGCGCCGCTACAAATGAAAAAGTAGCGGTGTCGTCCTGTTATTATAAATGGGATTTTTAAAGGAAAGAAATTATGAGAAATATTAAATTAGTCATAGAATATGATGGAAGAAAGTTTAATCGGTTGGCAAAAACAGCCCAATAATCTCAATATTCAAGGAGAGATTGAAAGAGCAATTTTAGAAATTACAGGAGAAGAAGTAGATTTAATTGCTTCTGGAAGAACAGATAGAGGTGTTCATGCTTTTGCACAAGTTGCTAATTTTAAAATAGAATCAGAAAGATTACCTATTGAAAAATTTGCAATTGCACTCAATTCAAAATTGAAAAATAGCATTAGAATTAAGTCAGCTGAAGAAGTAGAAGAAAGATTTCATAGTAGATATTCTGTTCATTCTAAAACATATCGTTATGTAATTAATAATTCTGAGTTTGGAACAGCTATTTTTAGAGAATTTGAGTATAATTTTCCAATTAAATTAGAGATAGAAAAGATGAAAGAAGCAGTAAAATATTTTGTAGGAGAACATGATTTTAAAGGCTTTAAAGCAAGTGGAACAAGTTCAAAAAGTAGCGTAAGAACTATTTATGATGCAAATGTATATCAAGACGGCGATAGAATTAATATTGAACTTACAGGAAATGGATTTTTATATAATATGGTAAGAATTATTTCTGGAACGCTTTTAGATGTTGGAATCGGAAAAATAAAACCAGAGGAGATCCCTGAAATTATTGAATCTGGAGATAGAACAAGGGCAGGAAGAACGCTTCCAGCGCATGGTTTATATTTGGTAAAGGTGGATTATTAATAATAACTGGAGTGAAACATGCAGATTACCTTGAACAAGAAATTGTTTGGGAATCTATAAATAAATACTTAAATAGGAGAAATATAGAGGAGAATAATGAGAATCGATAAATTTTTAAAATTGTCAAGAGTAATAAAAAGAAGAACAGTGGCAAATGAAGCTTGTGATAGTGGTAGAATTTTCGTAAATGGAAAAATGGCTAAAGCAAGTTATGAAGTAAAACAAGGAGATATTGTTGAAATTCAATTTGGAGATAAAACTTCCAAATTTGAAATTCTTCAAATTCCAACAAGTCAAAAGATTACAACAGAAATTATTAAGATTTTATAAAAAATTAAGTCGAAATAGAAACAAAGTTTATCCTTCGACTGAAAGGAAAATGTATGAGTGATTTTGTGCACTTACATGTCCATAGCGAGTACAGCTTGTTAGATGGAATGTGTCGAATTAAAGAAATACCAAAAAGAGCAAAAGAGCTTGGAATGAAAGCAATTGCTCTTACTGATCATGGTGTCATGTTTGGATCTGCGCTTTTTTATCAAGCTTGTCAAAAAGAAGGAATAAAAGCAATTACTGGATGCGAGATGTATGTTGCACCAGGAAGCCGTTTCGATAAAGATTTTTCAAGAGATGATGACAAATATAATCATTTAATTTTACTTGTGAAAGATAAAGAAGGATATCAAAATTTAATTAAGCTTGTTTCAATAGGGTTTACAGAAGGATTTTATAGTAAGCCTAGAATTGATAAAGAGGTTTTAAAACAATATTCCAAAGGATTAGTTTGCTTAAGTGGATGTTTAGCAGGCGAAGTAAGTAAGGCAATTTTAGAAGATAATTTTGAGAAGGCAGAGCAGGTTGCTCTTTGGTATAAAGAAGTTTTTGGAGAAGATTACTATTTAGAAATCCAAAATAATGGTGTACGAGAACAAGTAATGGTAAATCAACAGTTAATTTCTCTTGCTAGGAAATTAAATATTCCACTTGTCGCGACAAATGATGCGCATTATTTAAGACGTGAAGATAGTTTTAATCATGAGATTTTGCTTTGTATGCAAACTGGAAAAAGAATTACGGATTCTGATAGAATGCGTTTTGAGACAGATGAATTTTACATTAAGAGTACAGAGGAGATGGCTGATTATTTTGAAGCTGTTCCAGAAGCAATTGAAAATACAATAAAAATTGCGGATAAATGTAATTTCGATTTTGAGTTCGGAGTAACAAAACTTCCAAATTATGATGTTCCAAAAGAGTTCAAAACACATGAGGAATATTTTAGACATTTAACAGAAAAAGGATTAGAAGAAAGATATGGAAAGAATTACTCTGATGAAATAAAGGCAAGAGCAGAATATGAAATGAGCGTTATTTCTAAAATGGGATATGTAGATTATTATTTAATTGTTTGGGACTTTATTCATTATGCCAAAACACATGATATCCCAGTTGGTCCAGGAAGAGGAAGTGGAGCAGGGTCTATTTTGGCGTATGCTATTGGAATTACGGATATTGATCCAATTAAGTATGGACTTTTGTTTGAACGTTTTTTAAATCCTGAAAGAATAAGTATGCCAGATTTTGATGTTGACTTTTCTGATGAAAAAAGAGAAAAAGTAATTGAGTATGTAACGAAAAAATATGGAGCAGATCATGTTTCACAGATTATTACTTTTGGAACATTAGCTGCCAAAAATGTTATTAGAAGTGTGGGAAGAGTTTTAAATATTCCATTACCAGAAGTTGATAAAATTGCAAAATTGATTCCACGAGAAATTCATATTACCATTGATCAGGCTTTAGAAGAAGTAAAAGAGTTAAAAGCATTATATGAAGAGGATGAACAAGTAAAAAGGTTAATTGATATTTCCAGAAGTTTAGAGGGAATGCCTAAAAACGCTTCAACACATGCATGCCGGAGTTGTTATTACAAAAGATCCAGTTAATACGTATGTTCCTCTATATTTAAATGAGGGAAATACAGCAACACAATATACGATGACGCTTTTAGAAGAATTGGGACTCCTAAAAATGGACTTTTTGGGGTTAAGAACACTTACTGTAATTGAAGATGCAGTAAATTTAGTAAAGCAAAATAGAGGAATTGATGTTAAGTTTGATGAGAAAATGAATGACCCAAAAGTATATGAGTTATGGCAATCTGGCAATACTCGGAGGAATTTTTCAGTTTGAAAGTAATGGAATGACAGCTTTTATGAAAGAATTAAAACCAGATTGTCTAGAAGATTTAATTGCTGGGGTTTCATTATATAGGCCAGGTCCAATGGATCAAATTCCTAGATATATCAAAGGAAAACAAAACCCTGGTCATAATGAATATACACATCCTGCATTAGAACCAATTCTGAATGTTACTTATGGATGTATGGTTTATCAAGAGCAAGTTATGCAAATAGTTAGAGATTTAGCGGGATATTCTCTTCGGAAGAGCAGATCTTGTCCGTCGTGCTATGGGTAAGAAAAAACTAGATGTGATGGCAAAAGAAAGAGAGATTTTTATCCATGGACAAGTAGATGAAGAAGGAAATGTGATTGTACCAGGATGCGTTCGAAATGGAATTGATGAAAAGAGTGCCAATAAAATTTTTGATGAGATGGCAGAATTTGCTAAATATGCATTTAATAAGTCACATGCTGCTTGTTATGCAGTAGTTGCGTATAGAACAGCGTATTTAAAAGCATATTATCCAGAAGAGTTCATGGCAGCAACATTGAATAGTTTCTTGGGAAATTTAGATAAAATTCCAGTTTATATTGAAGAATGCAAAAACTTGAATATTTCCATTTTAAATCCAAGCATTAATGAAAGTTTTGCTAAGTTTACGGTAAAAAATGGAAAAATTCGTTATGGTATGGGAAGTATCAAAAATGTTGGAACTGCTGTTGTTGATGATATTGTAAAAGAAAGAGAGCAAAATGGAAAATTTGAGAGTTTTACAGATTTTTGTGAAAGAGTAGCAAGCCTAACAGTTAATAGAAAATGTATTGAAAGTTTAATTAAAGCGGGATGCTTTGATGAATTTGGTAAAACGAGAAGTACTTTGACAGCTTCATTTGATGATATTTTAGATACAATTAATAGTTCTAGAAAAGAAAAAATGGAGAATCAAGTTTCTGTATTTGATTTAATGGATACTTCTGGTCAAGAAAAAGAAAGTAAACAATATGTATTTCATGAATTAGAAGAATTTGATATGAAAGATTATTTAAGTATGGAAAAAGAAATGCTTGGAATTTATCTTTCAGGTCATCCACTAGAAAATTTTAAAACTAAAATTGCGAAAACGACAACAATTAATTCTTTGGAAATTGCTGAAATTGATACGGAATTACAAGAAACAGGAGACTTGAAAAAGTATAAAGAAGATGAATATATTAAAACAGCAGGAATCATTTCTAAAGTAAAGAAGAAGATTACAAAGAATAATTCACAAATGTGTTTTGTGACAATTGATGATTTGTATGGAAGTTTTGAAGTAATTGTGTTTGAAAGTGTTTTTAATAAATGCAGTTATGCAATTGAAGAAGAAAAAATTGTTTTTGTAGAAGGAAGGCTTTCTATTAGGGAAGATGAGCCTACCAAGATTATTGCAAGTAATATTAAAGAAATGGTTCAAGAAGATGATGTGATTTCTAAAATTACAGTTAATATTACAGAGTTTCCAGAAAGCAAAAAACAAGAATTAAGAGATGCTATTCATTATTTTGCCAAACAACCTAATGCTACAACAGAGGTAGAAGTACTAATTCACGAAGAGTCAAGAAGTTGTGGTAAAATTTTTGCTGATAAACAAGTATTAAAAAAATGGATAGAACTGTTTGGGGAAAAAAACGTGAAGATTACCTAATAATTATTGACAATTATAAACATTATTTATATAATTTTTTATATATTAAATATGAGGTGGACGAATGAAAAGAAATAGAGATGGAATTACTCTAGTTGCTTTAGTTATTACAATTATTATTTTAGTAATTCTTGCAGGTGTTTCTTTAAGCTATGTGCTTGGTGATAATGGTGTTGTTACAAATGCAATGAAAATAGAATTAGAAACATCAAAGGGAGAAGTTAGAGATCATTTGTTGTTAAATCTAAATGATGAGTTGTTAAGTTGTTCTGCAGATATTTATGGAACTGTTACGGATATAAGTACTAGATATAATGAATTAAAATTAATCAATTTTTTAGCTGGAAATATGAATTATAAGGATACAGAGCATGAAGATAGCTCTGCCGTAGAGTGTATAGAACCACTTGAAGATGCTGTTGCAATTACTCCTAAGGAACAAGATGTTGATATTAGTGATGATGTAAAAAACACATTAGTTTCAAAAGGTCTAATTACAAGTGATAAAAAAATTTATAATAAATATAGAATTATCCCATCAGCTTTATCAGCTGAAGTAGACAGTTATGGAAAAGGCAAAAAAGATAAGGATATATTTGTTTTAGAAGCAGTTAATGAAGATGGAACAAAAATTACTGGTGAGGAAGGAAATAATACTTCATCAGGAAAATATCAATTAATTTATTATGATAAAGATAAAAAGGCAACTGTGTTAGAAACAATTTCATTATATATGACAAATCAAAGTTGAATTTTAAAAAGAGAGGGAAAAAGGGACGTACCACTTTTCCCTTTTTATGTGCAAAAAATACGGGAAAAGTGGTACGTCCCTTTTTCCCTCGTTTCTTTTTAATTTTCTTTATTCTTCTCCAATAGTATCTCCGTAATAATTTTGTTCTTTACAAAGCTTTGCACGTTTCACTGCTTTTTCATCTTGAGAGTGTTGAATTGTATCATCTATAAATGTTGGATGCTTAGTGATAAATTCTCTCATTGTACCATCAGGATCTATAAGATACTTTCTAAGTAATTCATATTGAGGAAGACTGATGATATTATATTGAATAGCAATGTTAAATAATTCCTCAGAAATTTTAACAAGTGAATATGTTTGAACTCCTAATTCTGCTAATTTTTTATCACCTTTTTGATTTCTATCAACTGGAAACAATGCCCAGTTGATTTTTGATCCTAGCTTATTAATTGCTGGAACCCAAGCTTTTTCAAAACTAGATCCAGTATTTAATATATCTGCAACATGGAATACTCTTTTTCCATTTAAAGATTCGATTGTTGTTGATTCTTCAAAGTCACTTGTACTAGCAACCGTTGTTAAGTCTTTATAAATAGTAATATGTGGTTTTCCAAGCAAGTTTGCTACTGGAATTGAAAAGAACCAATCTCTTCTTTCACCGCCAGAAATATAATCAATTAAATTTGTTTCAAAATTATCTTCGATATATTGAACCAATTTATCAATTGTTGTTTTGAACATTTCATTAGTATCATAGTGATACATGATTTCTTCGCAAAGAAGATATGGTATCTCTTCTTTATCACTAGTAGCAAGCATCTCATCTATATCTTTTAACAAGTCTTGAGACTCTTCTTTGCTACCATATAAATAATCCACATTTACAAAGTATGGTCCGATTTTTCCGGAAGTATACCAGAAAGGTTTATTTTCAGGAGCTACTCTAAATGCGTTTGTGTCAAATAAAAGTTGTACTAATTCTTTATCCATAATACCCTCCAAAGGTTAAAACTATTTTCATCAATATCATATAAAAAAAAGAGTTTACTGTCAAGAAGTATTTTAATGAAGAACAGTAATTAACATATAAACAAGATAAGTTCCTAAAAATAAAAAACCTTCTTTCTTAGACATATAATTTTTGGGCGCAAAATGAGGGAAGAGAAATAATAGCAAACTAGCAGTGTATAAGATGATGATGTCTAAGTTATAATTTAAGTTAAAATGAATTGTATTGATAAAGCTGGATATTCCTAAGATAAGCAATACATTAAAAATATTAGATCCGATGATATTTCCTAGTGCTAAATCAGTATTACCTCTTTTGGCTGATACAATAGATGTAATTAACTCTGGAAGGCTGGTTCCAATTGCTATAATGGTACAGCCAATGATTTTGTCACTTACTTTGAATAGTTTGGCTAATCTTTTGGCATTTTCTACAACAAATTCTCCACCATATTTTAATGCGATGATTCCAATAATGATGCTAAAGATACTTCCTAAAATAGAAATTTCCTTTATGCTTTCTTGAGGATAAGTTTGATTTTTTTGGGATTCTAAGTAAGTATAAGTAAGAAAGCAGATGAATAAGAAAACTAAAATACAAGATTCTTTTTGAGAGAGAATACCATCTTGTACTAACACAAAAAAGAGAATATTAGTAAAAATCAAAAATGGAATTTCAATATATTTGGTGGAACTTTTAAATTGAATATCTTTTATAATAGCTGTTGTTCCTAAAATGAACAGAAGATTACATAAGTTACTTCCTATGACATTTCCCACAGAAATGTCAGATGCCTTTTGAATACTAGAAGTAATGGATACAAATAATTCTGGTGCTGATGTTCCGATTGATACAATTGTTAACCCAATTACAATATTAGGAATTCTAAATTTTTTAGCTAAACTACTTGCTCCATTTACTAAAAAGTCAGCGCCCTTTATTAATAGAAAAAATCCAATGATAATAAAAATAATATATTTAATCATAATTCTCCTTTTACTTACATTTCTATAATTGAGTTTAAATAAGTTTTTGGTTTGTGTAGAACATAATAAAAACGATATATAATTAGTATATATCGTTTTTATAAAATTATGATTATTAACTTCTACTATATAGTCTCTAATATCTAATTCAACAATAATTGCATAGTATGGACTTTAGTCCGATTTCTAAGTCGATTTTTCCATTTTTAGAGTTATAGTCTAAATTAACAAATTCCTCTAATATTTTTCTTAAAGAGGATTCTTGAAAAAAGTTTAATTGACGTTTATACTTGTTTACTAAAAATGTTTGATTTGGTTTTAAGCCAATAGAACTTGCAATATCTCTATTATTTTTTACGGCAATACTACATAGATATAATTTCTTGAAGTGATTATATAAAGTTACAAGAATTTTTTGAAGAGGTTCTTTATTATAAATTAAACCATTCAAAACTTCTAAAGCTTTTTGTGTTTTTTTGTTGCCAAGGTTATCTGTTAAATCAAAAATAACGCTATCAATTTGTTTGATGGCAAGTTTGTCAATTGCATCTTTATCAATAGTTCCATTAGGACCGGCAAATTCAATTAATTTTCTAATTTCATTAATTAAGTATTGCATATTTGTTCCTGAAACTTCAATAAGATATTTTACATTTTGATCACTAATAGTTACTTTATACATTGCTGCAATTTGTTTTAGTCTTTTGACAAGAGAGAGTTCATCAAGCTCTTTAAATTCAACAATGACTCCATTTTGAGAAAGTGCTTCAAATACATTATTTTTGTCTACAGTTTCTTCTATGAAAACGATAACTACATCATGATCTAATTCAGTAGACATTAAGTATTCAGCAATTTTTTCTTGAACAGGGGATCCTTGTTTTTTTCTACCATCTTTTTTAAAGAGTCCTGAGTTTTTAACAATAATTAATTTTTGATCATATCCAAAAGCAGGACTTTCTATATTGTAAATTAAATCATCTATTGAAGTTTCATCAATAATAACGTAATTAATTCCCTGCAAAAGATCTCCGAATCTTTTTTTGATTTTTTTCAGACAAGAATCTAAAAGAAATTGTTCTTCACCATATAAAAGATATAATGTTCGTAGTTCTTTATCACTATTTAATTCTTTTTCTAAAAGTTCAACAGTCATTTTTTCCATTCCTTTTATGATATATTCTTATCTTATAATAGAATTTAAAAAATTGCAAGAAAAAATGGACTTTCCAAAATTAATTTGGTATAATGTTTTAGAAATTAGAGATTAGAGGTTGAAGTTAGAGGTGAAAAAGAAAACTAACAAAAATAAAAATATTGTAAAAATTTTAATAGGAATCATTTGTATTCTTGGTTTAATTATTCTTGGATTTATCATTTTTGAAAAGATACAAGAAGCTAGGTTTAAAAAAATGCTTCAAGACAATGACGCAAATAATTATGAGCTTGTAGAAGTTGTTAATCGGTCAAGAAACGAAAGTTTATGTAAGAGATAAAGTTTTAGTAATAGAAGAAGGAAATACGAAAATTTGGGTAAGCGAATTTGAAGCGAAAAGAGTTGCTTATGATGATGAATATAAAACGGCGATTTTGGATCAAAATGATGATGAATTAAAGGTAAATTCTTTGAATTACACATATATTCACGATTTTTTTGAGAATTCTAATCAGAAATTTCGATATTTAGGAGAAGAAGACGGACATTATAAGTTACAGTTTAAAGAAAGTGGAAGCAAGAAAATTACTTATATTTATATTAATAAGGTAACTAAAATAGTTGATAAAATGATTCAAAATGCTGGAAATTTCGAATTTATTACGGAATTTAAAGTAGAAAAAAATGCTGTTTCAAAAGAAGAAATTGCATTTCCAAATTTAGAAGGATATAGAGCTTATGATTCAGTAAGTTCTAATCCAGCAGATAATTAGAGGTGAAAAATTGGGATTTAGAACAAAATTAAAAGATAGAGAAATGCCTGTTTATACTAAAGGTGAGGAAATATTTAATATGGTTAGCCATATTGTTGGTGGCTTTCTAGGAATTATTGCAATTGTGCTATGTAGTGTTTTTGGGGGAATTCGTCATAATCCATATGGAATTGTTAGTGGTATTATCTATGGAATCTCACTTGTTTTACTGTATACAATGAGTAGTGTTTATCATGGCTTAAGCAAGAATTTATTTGCTAAAAGAGTTTTTCAAGTATTAGATCATTGCATGATTTTTGTGATGATTGCTGGATGTTATACACCGTTTGCATTATGCTTAATAAGAGAAGCAAGTCCTGCCTGGGGATGGAGTATATTTGGAATTATGTGGGGAATTGCAGCTTTAGGAATCACTTTAAATAGTATTGATATTAAATATTTTAAAAAGTTTTCCATGATTTGCTATTTAGTAATGGGTTGGGCAGCTATTATCAAGGTAAAGTTATTGTTTGATTTATTGGGCTTATTTGGATTTATTTTATTAGTGGCAGGTGGAATTATTTATTCAGTTGGTGCTGTTTTATATGGGGTAGGAAAGAAACATAAATGGATGCATTCTATTTTTCATATGTGTATTTTGGTTGCAAGTATTTTACATTTTTTGTGTATTTTGATATATGTAATTTGAGGGAATTGGGGACGTACCACTTTTCCCTCTTTTATGATTTAAAAATAAAAGAGGGAAAAGTGGTACGTCCCCAATTCCCTCAAGTTTTTCTTAAATTTTAGTCTCTTCTATATCTTCCAATAACAGATAATATTCTAATAAATAAATTGATAAAATCTAAATATAATTCCATTGCACCATATACATATAAGTGCTCGTCATCAGAGTATCCTGAATCTCTAAGTGCAACAATTTTATTCATATCATAAACTGTAAAGCCCATGAATATTGCAATAATAACCCAATCTAAAATAATGTCAATCATTCCATTTCCAACAAACAAATTAATGATTGAAACAATAACTGCAGTTATTAAAGAAACGGATAGAATTGTTCCTAAACTTGTTAAATCTTTTGTTGTATTTTTTCCAATATAGGCCATTACTCCAAAAATGGCAGCAGTTCCAATAAATGCATAGGCAATAGAAGCAGCATCGAAAACAACAAAAATAGCAGAAAATGTTACACCTGTTAACATTGCATATGCAAAAAATAAAGCTGTTACAACTCCAGATGAAAATTTTCTAAAGCCAAGGGAAAAAACAATTGCAACTACAAATTCTGCAATGATAAAAAATATAAAAGCACCACTTTCAGCTACGTCTTCTAATAAACCAGAGTAGTAAGTATATCCTGCGACGATTGCTGTTGCTAACAATCCTAAAAACATTCTAAAGAATACTTTTGTTAAGAATGTATTAACACTTAAATGAGATTGCTCTTGCACAATAGGGCCTTGATTATCATCTCCCATCATAAAAATCACCTCTTTTTATTTAATTTTGATATACATAGTATAATACAAATTAACAAAATATACAATAATGAAAAGAAAATTAAAAAAAATTTGCAAAATTTATAATTATATAGTAATATGATACTGAAAAAAATAAGGAGATAAAAATGAAAATAGGTTTAGCATTAGCAGGTCGGTGGATTAAAAGGGGTTGCCCATATTGGAGCTTATAGGGCTTTAGAAGAGTTGGGGGTTCCTATAGATTTTATTTCTGGTACAAGTTCAGGAAGCTTGATGGCAATGACAATTGCTTGTCGGATATGATTCTTATGAGATGGAAGAAGTAATTGAAGGATGCTATCAAAGAATTGCAACAATTGAAAAAAGTGCAATTGCTAAAACCGTTGGAAATATGGCTTTTCATAGAGAAGCTAAAATAGATGGAATCAGCAATGGAGAAAAAATAGAGGAAATAGCAAATTCTATTGCAGAAAAGAAAAATATCAAAAATATGAATGAAACGAAAATCTCTCTTGTGACAGTAACATGTGAAACAGTTAGTATGAAAGAAGTCAATTGTTGTTCTCAAAAAATAGAAAATGAAGATAATAATATTTTATATATTTATGATATGCCTATTGGAAAAGCAGTTCGCGCAAGCATGTCTTTCCCAGGACTTTATACAACTTGCAATTATAATGGATACAACTTGATTGATGGTGGAACGAAAAATAATATGCAAGTGGATGTTCTAAAAAAGCAAGGAGCAGATAAAATCATATCAGTTAGTTTTGATTTGGATTCATACACTCCATCTAACAATTTTTTTGATGTAGTAATAAGAGCTTTGGATATTTTTTCATTGGAGAATGTAAAAAAAGGAAGAGAAAAATCAAATGTAGCAGCAATTGTGAAAACAGAAGATACGTCTCTTCTTGGAATTAAAGATACGAAAGCAGTAATAAAGGCCGGATATGATGCGGTTATGGAACACAAAAGTAAGATTTTAGAGATGTTAAAATTTTAATTTTAATGAAATTTGTGATATTGCAATAACGTAAGATGATGAGTTTCATTAAAATAGGAGGTAACTACTTATGAATAAGAAAAAATATGATATAATCGTTGTGGGAATGGGACCAAGTTCTGTCTTTTTTGCTTATGAAAATTTAAAGCTAGGTTCGAAAAAAGATGTGTTGTTAATTGATCAAGGTAAAAGAGTAGAAGATAGAAATTGTCCAATTGAAAAAACAGGAAAATGTGTAAAGTGCAAACCATTTTGTAATATTACAAGTGGATTTTCTGGTGCAGGAGCGTTTTCAGATGGTAAACTTTCATTATATAACGAAGAAGATGAAGACTTTTATGTTGGCGGAAATTTGCACAAATATTTAGGGGTAGAAGAGACAAAAAGATTAATCGATTATACAGATCAAATTTATTTGGATTTTGGGGCTGATAAACACTTAGAAGGAATTGAATATAAAGAAGAAGTTTCCAAAATTAAGCAGAAAGCGAAAAAGCAAGGAATAGAATTAATTAGTATTCCAATTAGACATTTAGGAACGGAAAAAGCACATAGTTTATATAAACAAATCGAAGAATATCTAGAGAAATCTGGAGTAGAAATGTCTTTTGGAACAATTGTAGATGATTTAATTATTGAAAATGATAAAATTAAAGGAGTAAAAATAAAACCTTCTAGAGAAGTAGAAAACGAAGAGGCAGAACTAGAAGAAGTATTTGCTGATAAAGTAGTTATTGCAGTTGGAAGAAAAGGAGCAAATTGGTTATCAGATATTTGTAATAAACATCAAATCAAAACTCATCCAGGTGTTGTAGATATTGGAATTCGATATGAGCTTCCAGATAAAGTAATGGAAAAAATTAATCAATATATGTATGAAGGAAAATTTATTGGAAGACCTCATCCATTTAAAGATAAAGTTAGAACTTTCTGTCAAAATCCTAGTGGTTTTGTATCATCAGAAGTATATGATCATGATATGGCCTTAGTAAATGGACATTCTTACAAAGATAAGAAAAGTACAAACACAAATTTAGCAATCTTAGTATCTCATAATTTTAATGAGCCATTTAATAATCCAATTCTATATGGTAGAAATGTAGCCAAAAACTTAAATGAATTAGGAAATGGAAATATTGTTGTTCAAAGATTAGGAGATATTTTTAGAGGAAAAAGAACATGGCAAGAGGAGTTGGACAGAAATACAGTTGTCCCAACCTTAAAATCAGCAGTTCCAGGAGATATCACATTTGCTATTGGATATAGAACAATGAGTGATATTCTTAATTTTATTCAAGAAATGGATAAAGTTGTAGAAGGGTTTGCCGCTCCTGATAATTTATTATATGGACCTGAAATCAAGTTTTATAGTAATGAACTTGTTTTAGATAACAATTTTGAGTCAAGTGTGAAAGGATTATATTCTATTGGGGATGGATGTGGAATGACAAGAGGATTGATGATGGCATCTGCATCTGGAGTAGCTATGGCAAGAATTTTGAGCGAAAAGTAGAAATGAGAAAATGTTATGAACAAAAAAATCTTTTCTATCATTAAATAAATGATAGAGAAGATTTTTTTATTTTGCAATATTAAAAATTTTTTCTTTTATTTTTAGTTTGATAGAGTCAAAGAATTCAATTGTTGCACAGGACTTATCTACTAATGTTAGAATCCATCCTTCACGACAAAGAGGAATGGTAAATAGCGTTACTGGAAACATGTGTGTTAAAATCATATCTTTTTCCATCCAGTTTAAATCAAATTGTTTTTTGGCATTTAAGTAAGCTGTCATTGGATGTGTAAAAGCATGTGGCCTAATATGGCTATTAGGGACTCTCCAGTCATATAAATAAAAATCGTGTAATAGTGCTCCACGAGCGGCAGAACGATAATCTAATTTTTTCTTTTTACAAGATAGATAGCAAAAATAAGAAACAGTATAGCAATGAGCAAAAATAGTTGTATTTCCATGGACTTTAAATTCTTTGGTTTTTTGAAATTCTTTATTTTCTAAAATATCTTGGATAATTTCTTGAAATTCTGTATCTTCTTTGGATTTTGCCAACAAATCTGTTCTTTTCATATTTCTCCTTTGCAAAAACGATTTACTAATATTTATTATACCACTAAAAAAATATTGATACAAGTTTATAAAAAAACTTGATTTTCTTTTTGATTTAATATATAATTCATAAAAATGAGGGAGTAATTTGCATAGAAATATGTAGCAAATTCCAACAACCGTTATTCTTGAATAGAAAGAATGGCTGGAACTGCTTTAAATAATGAGACTTGTTTGCAAAAAATATGCAAACGGTCTTTTTTGTTTGCCAAGGAGGTTTTAAATGAAAGAATATTTACAAAGTACAGAAGAAGTTCTAAAAGAGCTTTCTTCAACACTTCAAGGAATTTCAAGTGAAGAAGCTAATCAAAGACTTGAAAAGAATGGAAAAAATAAGTTGGATGAGCCAAAAAAAGATGGAATTGTTAAAAAATTTCTGAAATCTTTAGCAGATCCAATGATTATTATGCTTCTTGCAGCAGCTGGAATTTCGTTAGTAACATCAATCATTCAAGGAGAAAGCTTTACAGATGTGTTCATCATTTTATTTGTAGTAATTGTTAACACAATTTTAGGAATGGTTCAAGAAAGCAAAGCTGAAAATGCAATTAGCTCTTTAATGGAAATGACGAAAGCAACTTCTAAAGTAATTCGTGATGGAAAAATTCAAGCTATTAAGTCAGAAGATTTGGTTGTTGGAGATGTTATTGTTTTAGAAGCTGGAGATAGCGTCCCTGCAGATTGTAGAATTTTAGAGAGTTACAGTATGAAAGTGGAAGAAGCAGCCATTACTGGAGAATCAGTTCCAGTTAACAAAATAATTGATATTTTAACATTAAAAGAAAATACTTTAGATATTCCTTTAGGAGATAGAACAAACATGCTTTATAGTGGAAGTACGGTTGTTTATGGTAGAGGAAAAGCAGTAGTAACTCGGAACTGGAATGAATACAGAAATGGGTAAAATTGCGGATGCTCTTCGAGATGCAGAAGAAGGACAAACTCCACTTCAAAGAAAAATGGCAGAGCTATCAAAAACGTTAACAAAACTAGTTATTGGAATTAGTATTTTTGTATTTTTATTTGGAATGATTAAAGCAGGGGATTTTTCAGGTGGACATATATTAGATACTTTCTTAGTTGCGGTAGCGTTGGCTGTTGCTGCAATTCCAGAAGGATTGCCGGCAATTGTGACAATTGTCTTATCAATTGGTGTAACATCTATGGCAAAACGTAAAGCATTGATAAGAAAGTTGAGCGCAGTAGAAACTTTAGGATGTACTCAAATTATTTGCACAGATAAAACTGGTACATTGACACAAAATAAAATGACAGTAACAGATAAAGTAACATTTGATGAAAAATTATTAGCAAAAGCTATGGCTTTATGCTCTGATGCTGAAATAAAACCTGGTGATACAGAAAGTATGGGAGAGCCTACAGAAGCGGCATTAGTAAATTATGCTAATAGCTTAGGACTTCCAAAATATGAATTAGTAAAAGAAGCTCCAAGAATTGGAGAAGCGCCATTTGATTCTAATAGAAAAATGATGTCAACAGTTCATCAAGTACAAGATAACTTTATTCAATATACAAAAGGTGCTTGTGAAATCTTATTAGATAGATGTTCAGGATATTTGTCTGAAAATGGAGTTGTTCCAATGACAGAAGATATCAAGAAAGAAATTAAGGTAAAGAATAAAGAATTTGCAGATAAAGCATTAAGAGTATTAGGAGCAGCTTATAGAGAATACAGTCAAAAGCCAAAGAGCTTTGAAGCAGAAGATCTAGAAAAAGATTTGATATTTATTGGATTTACAGGAATGATTGATCCTTGTAGACCAGAAGTGTATGAAGCAATTAAAGAATGCAGAAAAGCTGGAATTAGGCCAATTATGATAACTGGTGATCATATTGATACAGCAGTCGCAATTGGAAAAGATTTGAAAATAATTAAAGATGTAAGTGAAGCAATGGAAGGTGCTGAACTTGAAAAATTAACAGATATAGAATTGATTGATGTCGTAAAAAAATGCTCTGTATTTGCGAGAGTTCAACCAGAACATAAAACAAGAATTGTAAGAGCATTAAAAACACAAGATTATATTGTAGCAATGACTGGAGATGGTGTGAATGATGCTCCATCTATCAAAGCTGCGGATATTGGAGTTGCCATGGGAATTACAGGAACAGACGTAACCAAAGGCGCATCAGACATGGTCCTTGCTGACGACAATTTTGCTACCATCGTAAACGCAGTTGAGGAAGGTAGAAAAATTTATGATAATATTAGAAAGGTTTTGCAATTTCAGTTATCAACAAATATGGCAGAAGTAATTTATGTATTTGTTGCTTCTGTTCTTGGAATTACAATCGTAACTCCAGCTCAATTATTATGGATTAATATGGTAACAGACTCAACACCAGGACTAGCGCTTGGAATGGAAAAAGCAGAGCGGAAACTTAATGAAAAGAAAGCCAAGACCTGCTGGAGAAGGTGTATTTTCAGATGGTGCTGGATTAGATATGGTAGTTCAAGGATTGGTTATGGCAGTAATCGTTATTATATCATTTTTCCTTGGAGAATATATGGAAAGTGGAATTTGGAGAGTTGCGGAATCTAAAGATGGAATTACAATGGCGTTTTTAACAGCAAACTTTATTGAAATGTTCCATGCAATAGCAATGAGATCACAAAAGCATTCCATTTTTACATTGAAGAGTTTTAATTTTTGGTTATTAGGAGCTTTTGTTTTAACAACAGTTTTAACTTTAGTTGTTATTTATGTTCCATTTTTTGCAGGAATCTTTGAGTTTACAGCGATTAGCTTTAAAGAATTTTTAACAGCATTTGGACTTGCATTTTCAATTATTCCGATTATTGAAATTTTAAAATTATTTAAAAAGAAAAATTAAATTAAAAATGATATATTGTCTTTTATAAATATATTAAAAAATTTTAAAAAAAGTATAGGAATATTTTAAAAAGTGTGATAGAATGTGACTGTAAATTTAGTTTAAGGAGAGATATTATGTCAGATTTAAATACAATAGAAGACAAAATGAAAAAATCAGTTAGCGTTTTTGCAGAGAACCTTTCTGAAGTAAGAGCAGGACGTGCAAATCCAGCTATTTTAAATAAAATAACAATTAGTTACTATGGGGTAGATACACCAGTTAATCAAGTTGCTGCAATTTCAGTCCCAGAGGCTAGAATGATAGTAATTCAACCTTGGGATGCTAGCTGTTTGAAAGATATTGAGAAAGCAATTTTGGCATCAGATATTGGATTAAATCCCAATAATGATGGAAAAGTAATTCGTTTGAATTTCCCAGAATTAACAGAGGAAAGAAGAAAAGAACTAGCGAAAGATATTAGAAAAATGGCTGAAGATGCTAGAGTAGCAGTTAGAGGTGTTAGACGTGAAGGCATGGATGATGCTAAAAATGCTAATAAAAATTCAGAGATCACAGAGGATGAAAGAAAAGATTTAGAAGATAAAATTCAAAAATTAACGGATAAATATATAGAAGAAATTGATAAAATGACAGAAAACAAGGAAAACGAGATTTTGAAAGTATAAGGAGGAAAAAAGGTTTTTTAAGAATAAAGAAAAGTATCTTAAAGAACCTTTTTATTTTGAGAAATGGACAAAGAAAATTTACCAAAGCATATTGCTATTATTATGGATGGGAATAGAAGATGGGCTAAAAAAAGGTTATTACCGGTGCAAGCTGGTCATAAAGAAGGCGCAAAAACTTTAGAAAAAATGGTAAGATATGCTAATAAAATTGGAATACAATATTTTACAGTTTATGCATTTTCAACAGAGAATTGGAAAAGAAGTGAAGAAGAAGTAGATGCTCTAATGAATTTACTTAAGAATTATTTAGAGGATTACTCTAAAAGAGCTGACTCTGAAAACATAAAAGTAAAAATTTGGGGTGATACTTCTGCTTTAAGAGAGGATTTGCAAAAAAGTATTTTAGACTGTGAAGAAAGAACAAAAAATAATACTGGAGTTCACTTTAATATTTGCTTAAATTATGGTGGAAGAGATGAGATTATTAATGCAACTAAGAAAATTGCAGAACAAGTAAAAAGCCAAAAATTAAATGCAGAAGATATTACAGAAGAAACTATTTCAAATGCATTGTATTCAGCTGGTTGTCCAGATCCAGACTTAATGATTAGAACAAGTGGAGAATTAAGAACAAGTGGATTTTTATTATGGCAATTATCATATACAGAATTTGTATTTTTAGATAAATATTGGCCAGATTTTAACGAGAAGGATTTAGATAATTGTATTGAAATTTATCAAAATAGAAACAGAAAATTTGGAGGAAAATAGGAGAAAAAGAATGAATGTTAAGAGAGTTTTAACAGGGCTAATTGGCTTTCCATTAGTACTTCTTTTATTTATTTTTGCCAACAAGTATATCATAGATTGTGTTGCAGCAATTATTGCTATGATTGCAATTCATGAATACTTTAAAGCATGTAGTAAGGAAGTAAAGAATTTATCATGGATAGGATATATTTTGGCAATTGGAATAGTCCTTATTCATATTGTAAATACTAAGATTGCATTGATGAGTTTAGCAATTTTGGTTCCAACGATTTTATTAATTTTATTTTTGCATATTATTATAACAGATATGAAAATTACTTTAAAAGATGTCTCCTTTTCTTTTTTAGGGGTCATGTATGTCATTTCTTTTATCCTATTTATTCCTTTAATTTATGGAATAGGAGATAAAACAACATTAAGCTTTTTAAAAGAGACCTCTTTTGCAGATACTGTTGTGGAAGTATATCAAAATACAATTATTCCTGGAAAATATCTAATTTGGTATTTGATATTTACGTCTTGGGGAAGTGATACATTTGCATACAGTTTTGGAATGCGTATTGGAAAGCATAAATTTAGTAAAGTAAGTCCTAAAAAGTCAATTGAAGGATGTATAGCTGGTGTGTTTGGGGCCGTTTTGCTTTCTATGATTTATACAATCATTATTAATATTAACTTAGATTTTGGAATTAGTTATTGGAAAATAGGATTAGCTTCTGCTATCTTTTGCATTATTGGGCAAATTGGTGATTTTGCAGCATCAACTATTAAAAGATATTTTGATATCAAGGATTATAGCAATTTATTTCCAGGACATGGTGGAATGCTAGATAGAATTGATAGTGTAATGTTTATTGCACCATTTGCATTTTGGATGTTTGCATTTATTTTGTAAAAGGGGGAAATGAGATTTGAGCTTTGTAATAGGAGCTTTAAAAATTATATTTTTAATAGGTTTTTTAGTATTTATTCATGAGGGGGCTCACTTCTTAATTGCTAAAAAGTCAGGAGTAAAAGTATTAGAATTTTCACTTGGTTTTGGAAAAAAGATTTGGTCCAAAAAAGGAGAAGAAACAGAGTATTTTATAAGAATGATTCCTCTTGGAGGCTATGTAAGAATGCTAGGAGAAGAAGAGGATGTAGAAGATGAAAGAGCATTTAAAAATGTTTCTTGTTGGAAAAGATTAGCCATTGTATTTGCAGGCCCAATCATTAACATCTTTTTTGGATTATTGCTTTTTTGGGTTTTAGCAAGCATTTATAATAAAAGCCCTTATGCAGGACTAATTGTAACGAAAAGATATCTTGTTATGCTTTTCCAAAGTATTGTAGGATTAGTTTCTGGTAAAGCTAGAGCAGGAGTGGTTGGTCCTGTTGGAATCTCATCAATGATTGTTAACACAAGTGGATGGTTTGACTTTTTCTATTTGATGGCAATTATTTCAGTTTCTCTTGGAATAACAAATTTATTGCCAATTCCGGGATTAGATGGTGGAAAAATAGTGTTAATTATCATAGAAATGATTAGAAGAAAAAAAGTGTCTGAAGATACAGAATTAAAATTAACAGCTTTAGGGATGCTTTTATTGTTAACAATTGCAGTATTTGTAACAATGAATGATGTAGGAAATTTGTTTAAATAATGAATAAAATTTGGAGGCAAATGATGAAAAAAGAAAATGAGAAAGAGTTATTAAAATTAAAAAGAGTATTTTCGCCAAAATATATTTTGACAGAAAAATTAGCTGAGGTGTACTTGTTTTTTGCATTATTAATAGGACTTTGCTTTGCAACAAAAAGAATCTTATATGGAATATTAATGATACTTGTTTTAATATTAATCATTTTCTTTAAATTGGTATTTGAAAAAAGAAAATCTAATCAAACAGTAATGAAATTTTATGAGGATAGAGTTGAATTTAAAGGAAAAATGTTCTTATTCAAAACAGAGGAAAGATCATTAAAATATGAAGAAATTAAGGATATTACTTTTACGCAAGGGGCCACTTTTTTTGAGAAAAGATTTCAAAAAGCATTTGGATATGGAAATATCTATATTTATCCTAAAAAAGGAACTTATTTAACTCATGGAATGCAAATAGAGCTTGTTGAGGATATATTTAGTAAGGTAGAACAAATAAAAAATGTAATTGGAGATAAGATGATATAATGGAGAAATACATTAAAGAAGTATTCAGTGACTTTACAGATTGCGATAATTTACTTGATGCAAGACTTGAAAATGTAAACCTTTATAAGAAACAAGATAAGCTTCAAGTAGATATTATTTCCAATAAACCAATTACAATTGGAGAAATAGGAAAGTTCGAAAATTATTTGCAAAGTCGAATGAATATTGCAAGAGCTTTTACGAATATTAAATATGAGGATGTTGAAATTGAGCAAAATATTGAGGAGAATTGGAGTAATATTATTTCTTATATTACCTCTAAAGAACCGTTAAGCCGCGCAATGTTGACAAATAGTACGATTGAGAAAAAAGGTCAGAATTTGAATGTCAATTTAAAAATAAAAGGTGCGGAATTTTTATGCTCAAAAAAATTTGATAAGGGCTTAGAACACCTACTTCAAAATGTCTATAATAGTAAATATACAGTTAAAATAAAGGATTGTTTAGATGACGAATACTATAGACATATTGAAAAGGAATTACAAGAAGAGGAGCAAAAAGCTCTAAAAAGAGCAAATGAGGAAGCAGAACGTAGAAGAGCTGAAAACAGGGCAAGTCAGGATGCAATGATTGAAGCACAAATAGCAGCTGAAAATTCAAGCCCGGTTTCAGGAGAGGGTGGCTCAGCTCCAAAAATATCTTCTGGCCAGCCAAAAGTTGCTTATGGATATGGTCCAAAAACGCAAAATACTACATTTGAAAGACCACCAAAGGAACTTCCAGAAGGTGTTATTTATGCATCTCGTAGCGTAAAAATAAAAGGAAATCCTATTAAGATTATTGATATTACAACAGAAACGGAAAATGTTGTAGTAGATGGTGAAGTTATTCGTGTTGATTCTAATGAAATGAGAAGTAGACCAGAAAGTGCCATTTTAATTTTTGACTTATATGATGGTTCTAGCACAATGACTTGCAAAGCCTTTGTGAAAAAAGATGAATTAAAAGATATTATTAAAAAGATTGACGGAAAAGGAATAAAGGTTGATGGTGTCGCTAGATTTGATAATTTTGCTAAAGAAATTACCATCATGGCAAATACAATTTTTGAAAGTACTGGCTTGAAGAAAGAAAAAAGAGTTGATGATGCAGAAGTAAAGCGTACAGAACTACATATGCATACCCAAATGAGTCAAATGGATGCAGTGACACCTTGTGCAGATTTAATCAAAAGAGCGATCTCTTGGGGATGGAAGTCTATTGCTATTACAGATCATGGTGTTGTACAAGCATTTCCAGATGCTTTCCACTTGCTTCAAAAAGTAGGAATGGATGCAATTAAAGTAATTTATGGAGTAGAAGGATATTTTTGTCCTGATAAAGATCCATGTGTATTTGAAACAAATCATCAATCAATTGATACAGAATATTGTGTTCTAGACTTGGAAACAACTGGTATTTCTCATATTACAGAAAAGATTACAGAAGTTGGTATTATTAAAATTAAAGATGGAAAAGAAATTGGAACTTTTGAGACTTTTGTAAATCCAGAAAAACATATTCCAGAAGAAGTTCAGAATATTACGCATATTACAGATGAGATGGTAGCGGATAGCCCAACAATTGAAGAAGTATTACCTAAAATGATAGAGTTTATTGGTGATTCTGTTGTTATAACACATAATACAGATTTTGATGTTACTTGGTTAAAATATAATTACGAAAAATATGGATATACTTGGAAAAATACATATATTGATACGCTCCGTTTAGCAAAGGCGATGTATCCAGAATTTTCAAGATATAAATTAGGTTTTATTGCTGATAAATTAGGAATTGTTGTAGAAGTTGCTCATAGAGCTTTAGATGATGTTAAAACATTAGTGCAAGTTTTCAACAAAATGATTGAAACAGCAAAAAAGGAGAAAAAAGCAAAGACAATTGATGACTTTGATAAGTTTGAAACGGATTTCAAAAAACTTCCTACATACCATATTATTATTTTAGCAAAGAATTATGTGGGCTTGAAAAATTTATACAAACTAGTTTCTTATTCTCATTTGAATTATTTTTATAAAAAACCTAGAATTTTAAAATCAATGCTTTCTAAATATAGAGAAGGATTGATTATTGGAAGTGCTTGTGAAGCAGGAGAATTATATAGAGCAGTTTTAGAAGGCCGTTCTGATGAGGAACTAGAAGAAATTGCTAAATTTTATGATTATTTAGAGATTCAACCTCTTGGAAATAATGAGTATTTAAAAAGAGAAGGAAGAGTAGAAGGAGATGAGGCTCTTCAAAATTTGAATCGAAAAATTGTGGAACTTGGTGACCGATTAGGGAAGATGACAGTTGCTACTTGTGACGTCCATTTTATGGATCCACAAGATGAGGTATATAGAAGAATCTTACAAGCTGGTCAAAAATATGAGGATGCAGATCAACAAGCTCCTTTATATTTGAGAACGACAAATGAAATGTTAAAAGAGTTTGAATATTTAGGAGAAGAAAAAGCTTATGAGGTGGTTGTAACAAATCCTAATAAAGTAGCAGATATGTGCGAAAAAATAAGCCCGATTTCTCCAGAAAAATGTCCACCACATATTCCAGGTTGTGAACAACAAATTCGAGATATTGCTTATGAAAAAGCATATGAACTTTACGGAGACCCGCTTCCTGAGATTGTAGCAACGCGTTTGGAAAAAGAATTAACGTCTATTATTAGTAATGGGTATTCTGTTATGTATATTATTGCACAAAGATTAGTGTGGAAATCTAATGAGGATGGATATATTGTAGGTTCTAGACGGTTCTGTTGGTTCAAGTTTAGCAGCATTTATGACTGGTATTACTGAAGTAAATTCATTACCTGCTCATTATAGATGCCCAAAATGTAAATTCTCAGATTTTACAGATTATGGGGTTGCCAACGGATTTGATTTACCAGATAAAGACTGCCCAAAATGTGGAACAAAAATGGATAAAGATGGGATGGATATCCCGTTTGAAACGTTCCTTGGATTTAACGGAGATAAAGAGCCTGATATTGACTTAAACTTTTCTGGAGAATATCAAGCAAAAGCACATAAATATACAGAAGTAATCTTTGGAAAAGGAACAACGTTTAAAGCAGGAACGGTTGGTACAGTAGCTGACAAAACGGCATATGGATATGTAAAAAATTATTATGAAGAGCGTCATAAACCAATGCCTTCTGCTGAAATAGCAAGACAAGCAAAGGGATGTACAGGGATTAAAAGAACAACAGGACAGCATCCTGGTGGAATTATTGTTGTTCCAAAAGGAAGAGAAATCTATGAATTTACTCCGGTTCAGCACCCAGCAGATGATCCAAATTCAGATATCATTACAACGCATTTTGATTATCACTCAATTGATGGAAACTTACTAAAACTAGATATTCTAGGTCATGATGATCCGACGGTTATTCGTATGTTGCAGGACTTAAGTGGAATTGCTCCACAAGATATTCCATTAGATGACAAAGAAACCATGTCTATTTTCTCATCTACAGATGCTCTTCGGAGTAAGTCCAGAACAAATTGGAACAGATATTGGAACATATGGAATTCCAGAGTATGGTACAAAATTTGCTCAACGGCATGTTAAAAGATACAAGACCAACAACATTTGATGAATTAATTCGTTTATCTCGGATTATCCCATGGTACTGATGTATGGTTAGGAAATGCACAAGATTTAATTCAGCAAGGAGTTGTAACATTACAGGAGGCAATTTGTTGTCGTGATGATATCATGATTTATTTAATTAAAAAAGGTTTACCACCTGATAAAGCATTTAAAATTATGGAAACGGTTCGTAAAGGAAAAGCATTAAAAGATCCAGAAAAATGGGCAGAATTCAAAGAATTGATGAAAAAATATGATGTACCAGATTGGTATATTAAATCTTGTGAAAAAATTAAATACATGTTACCAAAAGCTCATGCTGCAGCATATGTTACGAATGCAGTTAGAATTGCATGGTTTAAAGTTCATCAGCCATTAGTATATTATGCAGCTTATTTCTCAATTAGAGCAAAATCATTTGATGCTGAATTTATGATTAATGGTGAAGAGAAGGTAAAAGACAAGAAAAGAGAAATTGATTTATTAGGAAATGCAGCATCTCCAAAAGATAAAGAAATGATGGATGATTTAGATATTGTGCAAGAATTCTATGAAAGAGGTTTTGAATTTTTACCAATAGATTTGTATAAATCTCATAGTACCAAATTTAGAATTGAGGATGGAAAATTAAGACCACCATTTTCAACTATGGCAGGACTTGGGCCAATTGCAGCAGAAAGTATTTATAACAGCGCTTGCCAAGGAGAATTTGAATGTATTGATGATTTACAAGCAAAAGCAAAACTTGGAAAATCAGCAATAGAATTATTACAAAGTTTTAATGTGTTAAAGGGAATGACGCAAAGTAATCAAATGTCATTGTTTGTGTGAATACTAGAAACACTCCTTAAATTTTAAAAATGAATACTAGGGAGGATCTCCTTATAATAAAAAACAAGCCCCGCTGATTTGTTGCTCAGCAGGGGCTGTTTTGATTACTTCGCGTTGTTCAGCTTGTGCTGGTAATACCAGCGTACCGGCGGAATATGGAACCATACCGGCAGTTTGTAGTGGCGGTGGGCACAGGTTTTGTCTGTGGAACGCACCTTGAACGGGAAAAGCTCCCGGAAATTGAGGCTCTGAGCCTCACCGTGGATTTCCAGGTCTACCCGTGGTTGAAACTTGCGCAGGTTCCAGTAGAACAAGATTTGTTCGTCTTCCTTCATTGAGATACCTCCTTGTTTTTTCAACGCAATCAAAACGTGCTATATGTCCTGAAAAAGACAATATTCAGAACATATTTATTATACCATAGTTTAGAGGGAAAGTAAAATTGGATTGATTTCAAAATAAAAATATAGTAAAATAATAATGTATTTTAATAGAGGAGAAAAATGATGCAAGACGGATTTATTTGGCAAACTGCAGACCGGACATAAAGTATTAATTTTATATTTTATTATTATTAATTTAATTGGAATTGGAGCAATGGCTCTTGATAAATATAAAGCAGAAAAAGATAAGTGGAGAATTCCAGAAATGACATTATTTATGATAACATTTTTAGGGGGAGGATTTGGAACCACTTTTGCTATGTACAAATTCCGCCATAAAACGCAAAAGTGGTATTTTGCTTATGGATTTCCAATTATTTTAATTTTAGAAGTAATGATTCTAATTGTAATGGGAATAAAAGGACTATTATAAAATATTTTAAAAGTTGATAAAAAGACTTGACAAAATATTTGTTTTGCGATAAGATGTTTGTATAAAATATTTGAAAAATTTTTTTGGGAGTGATAGATATGGGAAGAAAAAAAGATCCAGATGCTTTAAATAAAAGAGAAAAAGCAATTTTGAAGTATATTGAAAAAGAAGTAATGGCAAATGGATATCCACCTTCTGTTAGAGAAATAGGAAAGGCTGTAGGCTTGAGATCTACTGCTACTGTTCATGGATATCTTGCAAAATTAGAAGAAAAAGGATATATCAAGAAAGAACAACAAAAGGGTAGAACTTTAAAATTATTAAAAGGTGGAATGTCTGGACAAACAAAAATTGCCGAGCAAAAAGAAGTATATAATGGAAAAGAAATGGTAGATGTTCCTGTTATTGGAAAGATTACTGCTGGTGCCCCAATATTAGCATTTGAAAATGTAACAGATACTTTTCCAATTCCATTAGATTTTGTTGGAAATAGTGAAAGTTTTATGTTAGTAGTTAGAGGAGAAAGTATGATTGAAGCTGGTATTTTAAGTGGAGATTATATTTTAGTGAGAAGACAAAATACAGTTGAAAATGGAGAAATAGCAGTAGCTTTAATAGAAGATGAAGCAACAGTTAAAACATTTTATAAAGAAAAAGATCATATTAGATTACAACCAGAAAATTCTACAATGGATCCAATTATTGTTCCTACATGTGAGATTTTAGGAAAAGTAATTGGTGTATTTAGAAAAATGTAAAAAAAGTATAAAAATAAAGCATATGAATATGAAGATACTTAAGGAATGGAGACTTCCAGTAGACTTAAACGCTAGAGGATGTCGACCGCCGAAAAGTATCTTCATATTTAATATGCTTTACTTTTTTATTTAAATTTCTAAATGAGATCCTAAAAATCCTGCTGCAGATTGCGCAACTTTAAATTCTGGTTCTCCCATAGCTTTTGATGCATCTTTGGCAAGTAATATAACACTTCCAACAACATCTCCATCAGAAATAATAGGATAAATTACTTGAGAATTATAAATTCTTTGTTTTCCTTCATTCTCTGTTATGGGAAGAGAGATATCATCATTTTCTTTGCTCTTAAAAATTTCTTTGTTTTCTAGAATTTCTTCAATTTCTTTACTTAAGTTTTTTTCTAAAAATTCTTTTTTGTTTCCACCTGATACAGCAATGACAGTGTCTTTGTCTGTAATACATGCTATATGACCTGTGGTCTTAGAAAGTGTTTCTGCGTATTCTCCAGCAAATTCGGAAAGTTCTCCAATAGGTGAGTATTTTTTTAAAACAACTTCTCCATTTTGGTCTGTGAATATTTCAAGAGGGTCACCTTCTTTTATTCTAAGTACTTTACGAATTTCCTTTGGAATAACAACTCTTCCTAAGTCATCAATTCTTCTAACAACACCTGTTGCTTTCACTTTTTTTCCTCCTTTTGTTTGGTGATTTTACTCTTATTATGACAAAAAAGGAAAAAAATATACAAATTTTATTGAAATTTTATTTTAACTTCTTCGATAATTTCATCTAAAATAGAGGATAATTCATCTAAATTATCATATTTTGTAATTTTTCCATAATATTCAATTGCAAAGAAACCTATTTCATCAGATTCATAAGTTACTTCGATAGAATTATCTCTTTTATATTCAAAATGATCTAAAGTTCTATCTCCAATTCGATAAGTGAATGGTTCATCAAATGCTTTTTCTTCATATGTATAAGCTGTTTTCATCATTTCAATTTTAGCAGTTGTTTTTCCACTATTTACAAGACCAATTCTATCTTTTAACATTAGAAGCATTTCATTTTTGCTTCCAATATATAATTCTAAAATATGATTTAATTTTTTACTAATTTCTATACATTTATCATCAATAGCATCTTTTGAAAAGTTTTTCCTTTTCATAATATTTAATGCACCTTCTACTAAAATAGTGCAGTTACAATATTTACATTTTACTGTATCGCTTTGAGGATTTACCTCAATATCTGCACCGCAGTTTGGACATTTGGCAGCTGTTAATTTTATCATTTAAGTAATTCCTTTCTTTTGATTTTCATTCTTATCTTAACATTTCTAAATAATTATTTCAAGTAAAAAGCAATTGATTTTAAGCAATTTTCATGTTATACTAAAAATTATGGAAACAAAGTATTTTGAGAAGTTAGAATTTAATAAAATAAGAGAAATTTTAGAAAGCTTTTGCGTTACATTTCTTGGTAGAAAATTAGCCTTAGAATTATTACCAATGAATTCCAAAGGGGAGATTGAGAAGGCAGGTAATCAAACATTTGAAGCTTCTAATTTAATTTATCGAAAAGGCTCTCTTCCAGTAGATGAAATTGAAGATATTACGAAATATTTAAAAGCGCTAGAAGCTGAAATATCTCAGAATGCAGAAGTGCTTTTAGCACTAGCTAGAGTATTGAGGACTAGTAAAAACTTGAAGAGTTATTTCTTTAACGAAGAAATTGATATGAGCGAATTTATAGCACTTAAGTCTCTTTTTGAGAATCTATATTGCAATCCTGGAATTGAGGAGAAAGTTTTTAAGAGTATTATTGATGAGAATACCATTGCAGATGATGCGTCTAGCAATTTAAAAAATATTCGTAAAAATATTAAGAATAAGGAACAAGAGATTCGTAATAAATTAAATCATTTGTTACATCAAAAGTTTGTACAAGAGCCAATTGTAACGGTACGAAATGATCGTTTTGTTATTCCAGTAAAGGCAGAATATAAATCTGAAGTAAAGGGATTTGTTCATGATATATCAAGTTCTGGATCTACACTTTTTGTAGAACCTATCTCTGTGTTTGATTTGAATAATGATATCAATGAATTGAAAATCAGTGAGAATTTAGAAATCCAAAAAATATTAGAGAATCTTTCTAAATTATTTTTTGAAATCACGGATGAGCTTGAAAATGATTTGAATTTAATAGGCTTAATTGATTTTATTTTTGCAAAAGGAAAATATGCTAATTCAATAGATGGTAGTTTAGCGATTATTTCAGATGAGAAAGAAATTAAACTATTGGGGTGTTATCATCCCCTTTTAGAGAAAGAAAAGGCGGTAAAAAATGATATCTATTTGGGTAAGGAATATTCTTCTTTAATTATTACAGGACCTAATACAGGTGGTAAAACAGTTGCTTTGAAAACAACAGGATTAATTGTATTAATGGTAATGAGTGGATTGATGATTCCAGCTAAATCTGGTTCTAAGATTTATTTGTTTGATAATATTTTTGCAGATATTGGAGATGAACAAAGTATCCAAGAATCATTAAGTACTTTTTCTTCACATATGAGTAATATTGCCAATATTTTAAATAAAGCAACATCTGATAGTTTAGTTTTGTTAGATGAGTTAGGTTCCGGAACAGATCCGCAAGAAGGAGCAAGTCTTGCAATTAGTATTCTAGAAGAACTAAATAAAAGAGGTGCTTTAACAATTTCTACTACACATTATCCAGAATTAAAAAAATTTGCAATTACAACAGATGGTTTTGAAAATGCTTGTGTAGAGTTTGATATTAAAAAGCTTCTTCCAACCTATAAATTATTAATTGGGATTCCTGGAACAAGTAATGCTTTTGCAATTTCTAAAAGGCTTGGGATTTCAGAAGAAATTATTGGAAGAGCTAAGGAAAAGTTAAATGATACAAACGTTCATATTGAAGATTTGTTAAAAGAAATTTATGAAGATAAAAGAGTCATTGAAAAAGAAAAAGAGAATATTCAGAAAAATTCACAAGAAGCTGAGAAATTAAAATTTGAGGCAGAAGAGCGTGCAATAGAATTAAGAAATAAAGAAAACGCTATTATTTCAGAAGCCAAAGAAAAAGCCTCTAAGATTTTCTTGGATGCCAAAGAAGATGTAGATAATTTGATTCGAGAAATTGAAAATTCAAATTCTTCTAAAGAAGCAAATCAAAAAAGAAAAGAATTGAATCAAAAAATTGAACAGATTTCTAATGCTTCTATTGTAAAACCAAAAAAAGCTTTAAAGAAAGAGGATTTAAAAATAGGGGATGAAGTATTAATTCCTAGAATCAATAAATCAGGAACAGTTATTTCTATTTCAGATGATTCTGTTATGGTTCAAATTGGTATTATCAAATCTAGTTTTAAGTTGGAAGAATTAGAACTAACTAAGAAATCTATTTCAAAAGAAGATAAAATTCGTTCTATCAAAAGAGAATTTAAAGCAGTATCGATTTCTCCGGAGATAAATGTCATTGGTCAAAATGTAGATGAAGCTTGTTTTGCAATAGATAAATATTTAGACACATGTTTTTTAAATGGATTAAAACAAGTTAGAATTGTTCACGGAAAAGGAACTGGAAAATTACGACAAGGAGTTCAAAGTTTTTTAAAGACACATCCACATGTAAAATCTTATCGAATTGGAACATTTGGAGAAGGAGAAATGGGAGTGACTGTTGTGGAGTTAAAATAAATCTTGACTTTTCTAAAAAAAGTTGTATAATAGGATTATGTTAAATATACGAACAGTGATGAGACGAGTAAAATAGAAATCACTTTTAGGGAGAAGTAGTGAGGCACTGAAAGCTACTTTAAGCAGAGCTATTTGAAAACTACCTCGGAGTTCCTAGGGGAATAAAATCCTAGCGTTTGGCTTACGATATAGAGCGTCAAATTAAGTGAAATTAAGGATGGAACCGTGTTTAAAAGCACTCCTTTAGAGAAATCTAAAGGAGTGCTTTTTTGATACAAAAAACAAGGAATGTCCTATTTGTTAGAAAAGATAACATTTAAGGAACGTCCCTAATGTTTGGAAGGAGAGATGTATGATGAAGGATGGAAAAATTTTATGGAGCGATAGAAAACGAACCTTATTCGGACTTCCATGGTCATTTACAAAATATACCTTGACAGAGGAAAAATTATTAATTCAAACTGGAATTCTATCTATTAAAGAGGAAGATATTCAATTATATAGGATCACAGATTTGACATTATATAAATCATTCTGGCAAAGAATATTTGGAATTGGAACAATTCATTGTTGTTCTGGTGATAAAACAACTCCAGAATTCAATATTAAAAATGTAAAAGGTCCTTCTCAAGTAAAAGAATTATTATCACAACAAATTGAAGAGAGAAGAGATAGAAAAAGAATTTCTGGAAGAGAAATTTTAAGTGGAATAGATGATCATGATGATGATGACTATGATGATTTAGACCACGGTATATAATATAGGAGGAAAATAAAATGTTTAATATAAAATTACACGGAGGAAAAACTTTAGATGTAGAAGAGGGAAGCTTTTGGCATACAACTTCACATATTATGGCGCAAGCAGTCAAAAGATTATATCCAGATGCCAAATTAGCTATTGGACCATCTATTGAAAATGGATTTTATTATGACTTTGATGTAGAAAAGCCATTTTCAGAGGATGATTTAAAAGCAATTGAAGAAGAAATGAAAAAAATTGTAAAAGAAGATTATGAACTTGAAAGATTTGAGCTACCAAGAGAGGAAGCTTTAAAATTAATGGAAGAAAGAAAAGAACCATATAAAGTAGAATTAATCAATGATCTACCAGAAGATGAAGTAATTTCTTTTTATAAGCAAGGAGATTTTGTGGATCTTTGTAAAGGTCCTCATATTCCAAGTACTGGAGCAGTTAAAGCAATTAAATTATTAAGTGTTGCTGGTGCTTATTGGAGAGGAAGCGAGAAAAACAAAATGCTTCAAAGAATTTATGGGGTTTCTTTCCCAAAAGCAAGTATGTTAGAAGAACATTTAGCTCTTTTAGAAGAAGCAAAACAAAGAGATCACAGAAAAATTGGAAAAGATTTAGAGTTATTCTTTACAGATCCATTAGTTGGAGCTGGACTTCCAATGTATTTACCAAAGGGTGCTACAATTAGAAGATTATTGGAAAGATACATTCAAGATAAAGAATTAAAATTAGGCTATTGGCATGTTTATACTCCGGATTTAGCAAATGTTTCATTATATAAAACTTCTGGACATTGGGAACACTATAAAGATGATATGTTTCCAATGATGAAGATGGAAAATGAAGAATTGGTTTTAAGACCAATGAATTGCCCACATCACATGTTAGTATATAGACACAATCTTCGTTCTTATAGAGACTTACCAATTAAAATTGGAGAATTAGCACATGACTTTAGATATGAAGCAAGTGGTAGCGTTTGCGGACTAGAAAGAGTTCGTCAAATGTGCCAAAATGATGCGCATTTATTTGTAAGACCAGACCAAATTAAAGAAGAGGTTGGTAAAGTTTTAAGTTTGATTAGAGAAGTTTATATTAATGATTTTGGATTTGGCGAGGATAGATTCAAATATAGATTATCTTTAAGAGATCCAGCTAATAAAGAAAAATACATTGATAATGATGAAATGTGGAATACTGCAGAAGAACAATTAAGACAAATTTTAAAAGAGTTAAATATTGATTTTTATGAAGCAGAAGGAGAAGCTGCATTTTATGGACCAAAAATTGATATTCAAATTAAAACTGCACTTGGTCATGACGTAACAATTCCAACTTGCCAACTAGATTTTGCTCTTCCAGAAAGATTTGATTTAACTTATGTTGGGGAAGATGGAGAGAAATATAGACCAGTTGTTATCCATAGAGCGATTTTAGGTTCTTCAGATAGATTTATTTCATTCTTAATTGAAGAAACAAAAGGACATTTCCCATTATGGCTTGCTCCAGTTCAAGTTAAAATTTTACCAATGGGAGATAACCAAGTAGAATATGCTAAAGATGTTCAAAAGAAATTAATTATGGAAAACATCAGAGTAGAATTAGATGATAGGGCAGAAAAGATTGGATATAAAATCAGAGAAGCTCAACTTGAGAAAGTTCCATATATGTTAATTTTAGGACAAAAAGAAGTAGAGGCAAATTCTGTTGGAGTTCGTTCTTCAAAGGACGGTGACTTAGGAGCTTGTTCATTAGAGAAATTTATAGATAAGCTAAAAGAAGAAATGAATTAGTAAAAAAGATGAGAGACTTTAGAATTTTTTAAAGTTTCTTATCTTTTTTATATCAATTTTATAAAAATAACGTAACAATTTTAAAAAATCTATTATATAGTATATAATAAATAATATGTAAAAATATTTTTAAAAGTAAGTGAGAAAAAATGGAAAATTTTGTTAACACTAATATTTATTCGTATTTAAAATATTATTTAAAAAAATATCAATTTGATAAAAAAGATTTGGAAAGCGTTAGTAAGATTTCTTTAAGTTCTGAGGATATTTCTGGAAAATTTATTTCTAATAGTTTAGAAGATTTAAAAAATTTTGAAAATTTGTTAGAATTATCGCTTTCTAAATATTTACTAAATGGTGATAATTTGGATATTATTTCAAGATTAAATTATATAGAAAAATATACCTTTCAAGATTGTGAATTTCAAGATAATATAAAGCTTTCTGGAGATAGAGTCAATCTTTATCATTGCCAAGGAGTTCATCATATTGAATTTAATGATTTTAAAAATATTTATTTTGAAAATATAGATTTAAAAAATTTAAAGATTAAATGTCAATATTTAAAACTTTCTTATTGTCAGAATTTAAATCAAACGAATTTGATATGTGATAAAATAGAAATCAAGAAAATGGATTTGAATAAAGAAGATATAGATTATATTCAAAAGATAGCAAATTATACTAATTTTATTAAAGTTGCAACAGATGATAAAGATGCAATCAATTATCTAAATGGATATGCTAATATTGAAATAGGAAGTAGTCTTTCAGGAGAAAATGTAGGATGATGGGAATTGATTTAGAAAAGAGAAGAGTATATTCTGAAGTTTATGAATTTATTAATCTTTTAGATAGAGAATATATTGATAAAATTCCAAAACAATTAATGGATTTTTTTAGAGAAAACAGGGATAAAACTTATTCCAAAAATATTAATCCCTGGATGGATATTCAATCTCAAAATTTAAGAAGAGATACGATTTTGATAATTAATGTTATTAATTACAAGTATTGGGCAGACGATAAAGAAAAAGAAATTTTGAATGAAATATATAAAAGAAATGATAAAGAATATTTAGAAAAATATAGCCCAGAAAATATATTTAAGAAGAACTAAAATAGTTATCAAAAGATGGAGATAATAAATGATAACACAAGAACTTTTAGATAAATTAAATGAAAGTGAATATGGAAAAGAACTGAGATTAGCTTATGCGGAAATTCCAGAAGAGAAGATAAAAGAAATTAAAGAAAAATATCCAGTGTTTTTTGATCTAGAGGGTATTAGGGATGCTGCTAAAATTGGAAATCTAGGGGTACTAAAAGAGTGTATCCAAGAATATGAAGATGCAAATTCATTTTATTTTACTTTAGATAATTTGGAATTATTAAAAGAAGTAATTCAAGTGGGTAAGATTAAAGCAGAGTATATTATTGGAAATGAAGAAATGCTAAATCAACTTTTTCAAGAATATCAGGTAAGTTCTATTTGGGTTAAAGACGTTGATAGATTAATTGATTTTTCCGGTTTGCAAGTTTCTAATATTGAAATGACAATTAAAGATGGATTTTTAATTATTCAAGATATGGACGAATTGAAAAAACTTCTTGATTGTGAACTATTTATGAAACGCAGAGGGAAGTACGATTATAAGATTCGCTATGTTGGAAAAGAGCCAATTTTACCTGAAATTTTAGAGAAATTTGGAGGAATTACAATAGAGGCAACATCTTCATTAGTATTTGATGAGAATTTTTGCCAAAATTTCCAAAAAGATTCAGATTGTCATATTAAAATAACAGATGATTCAGAAGAATATGAACCAGCAGAGCTTTCTGCAGTAAATGAAAAAATTAAAGAAATAATAGCTGGAATTCCGGAAGATGCGACTGAGTTTGAGAAGGTTTCTTATGTTTATAAAAAATTAGCAGAAACTATAGTTTATGATGAAGATCATAAAAATCCTTCAAGAACCAATATAGATAGAAGCTTAAAAGGGTCATTACTTGAAGGAAAAGCTGTATGCTTAGGATATGCTAGAGTTTTGAAGAAGATATTAAATGAATTAGGAATTGAATCAAAAATTATACATGGAAACTCAGTTGAAGAAGACGAAAAAGAAGAGGAGGATCATAGTACACATTCGTGGAATCAAATTAAAATAGATGGTGTGTGGTACAATGCGGATTTAACGTGGGATGCAGATAGTGTTAGAAATCATGATCAATTAAGGTATTTTTTGCTTGATGATGAAACATTTTTTAAATCGCATAAACCTTGTGAAATGAGTATTTCTTCGGAAGATTATATGAGAGAAGATGGATTTGATTTTGAAAAATATTCTCATGATACATGGTATGGTGAACATCGAGTTAAAAAGAATGAATGTGAAAGAGAATATGAACGTGAAAAAATAGTTACTTATTTTGAAACAAATTTGCCTAAGAATTTTATTACTATTTCAAAACAGCGAAT
This sequence comes from Clostridia bacterium, assembly GCA_017477355.1. Classification (GTDB taxonomy): domain Bacteria; phylum Bacillota; class Clostridia; order TANB77; family CAG-508; genus Scatovivens. The sequence goes on along the minus strand of JAFUWA010000012.1, from coordinate 30,738 downwards.
AAATAGTCTATTACAATCAACGAAAGTTTCTTTTACTGAAATGAAGAAGGCAATATATGATATTATTATGAATGTTAAAGGGAAAAAAGATAACATACAAGAAAACAGCCAGGAAAATAAAACTGATAATCAACAAGAAAAGTAGAATAAATTTTGCGAAAAGAGGCATAATAAATTTAAATTATGATTCTGAAATGAAGATTATAATTGATTTTGTACAGAAATTGGAGGTGCCTCGAACTATGTCAAAAGAAAAAAAGAATAACAAAAATTCAAATAACAATAACAATAATAACAATAGTAAAAACAATAATAATCAATAATAAAGAAAAGCTCTTGCTTAATAAGCAAGAGCTTTTTCTATTTATTATAACTAAATTCATCAACTAACCATGTTTCATTTTCTTTTATAATAGTAAATGAATTTTCTTTTTGATAAGTTTTATTGTAATCTTCATCTGCTGGATCAAAACTTTCTCTAAATGTTCTAATTACATTACAAGAAATTTTATTGTTAGAACTTTCAATATCTTGAAATTCAACTTTTACTAAATAATCAGAAACTGTAATATCTCCAGCAGTAAAATAAACTTCTCCATTTTCTTTATATACAAACACATCCATTTCTTCTTGATAAGTAGGGAGTGCGTTTTCACTATAGATAGAAGTTAATTCATCAAAATTATTAACAATTACTTCATCTTGAGTATAAATATCTTCTTGGCGATAATCAATAGACATAATTTCGAAAGTCTGTTGCATTTCATGATACATACTTGCTAAGATTTCATCGTCTTTTGTTTCTAAGTATTGACAAGATTTTATATAAAATAGGTTTTCTGCTTCATCTGCTTCAATTTTTAAAATTTTATGAGAAAGTTTTTCTTTTTGTTTTAAAAGGTTTTTAAAATCGTCATCATCTAAGTTTTTTATTTCGACAATTGGGGTTCCGTTTTCTCCATTTAATACATAATCATAATTATTAAAGATTTTAAAATAGTCATCTTCCGGGTCTTCTCCATAAAAACCTTCTAAAGAAACGGTATAGTCATAAAGGGAAACAGTATAAATATTTCCATCTTTTTGAATAGTATCTATTTTATAATCATAATAATTACTAATTCCAAAAGCAGTTGGTCCATAAAAATCACGATAGGAATCATATCTCATTGCAATAGCGCCTTTTGGAAATTTCTTGCGAAGGTCGTCGCCATAAAGATTTTTAGCAATTTTAGAAACGTCATCATAAGTATATCCATATGGTTGTTCATTTTTTTCATGATATTCATCATCATGATTCCAAACGTATTGATTTATATTTTCCCATAACCAATCTTCATCAGCTTGATTGATATCATCAAATTCTGGAATTAGGAAAGTGGTACCATAAATGTCTCTAATATATTTTTTTAAGTTGGAATAGTCCTCTTGTTTTTGTTTTGGTTTAGCAAAGGCAAGTTGATACATGAAAAAGGCAATAATAATTAAAATAATGATAATAAATAAGAGTCTTAAATTTCTTTTCATACGTGATTCTCCTTAATGTAAATTATGTTTTTATTTTAATATAAATAATGTGAAAAAACAATAATATTTTCCAAAAAACAAAGCATAATAAAAATAATACATATACATATCAGAGTAGGAGAAGGAAAATGTTAAAAAAAGTTTTAAAGTTTTTGGGAATGATTTTATTATTTTTAATGATTACATTTGATATTATTTTTTTAACAGAATTAAAGAAAGCAGGAGGAAATTCCACCAAAGCAGTTGTAGGAATTTTGAAAAATGTAGCAAATAATGTAACAAAAGCGGAACCAATTTACATCCTATTATTAGGGCAAAATAAAGATTTAGGACAAAACTTAACAGATACAATTATGTGCTTGGGATATGATCCTGAAGCACAAGAAGCTTTTATTATTTCTATTCCTAGGGATACTTTTGTCCGGAAAGAATTTAGCAAGTGCGACGCCAAATGATAAGATTAATTGTATTTATAGTGAAAAAAATCCTGATAGAATTTTATCTAAAGTAAAAGGATTAACAGGATTACCAATTGATTATTATATTAAAATAGATAATACAGCTTTAATTAAACTTGTTGACATATTAGGTGGAGTGGAATTTGATGTTCCAATTGATATGAACTATGATGATAAATCTCAAAATTTGCATATTCATTTGAAAAAAGGAGTTCAAACAATTGATGGGGAAAAGGCAGAACAGCTTTTGAGATTTCGTCATAATAATAATGGAACAAGTTATTCGAAAGAGTATGGAGATAACGATTTTGGAAGAATGAAAACACGGAAGAAATTTTATTTTAGCAGTTTTAAATCAAACATTAAAAGTAAAAACAACAGAAGAAATGACGGAAATTATTCAATTGGGATTTAATCATTTAAAAACAAATTTAAGTATAGGATATATTTTATCTTATTTGGTATATGCAATTGACTTTGATACAGAAAATCTAATTTTAGAACAGATTCCTGGAAAGTCAGTTTACTCTAATGGGGTTTGGGTTTTTGATGTGGATAGAGAAAAAACCAATACTTTGCTTGATAGATTAAAATTTTAATTTCCTATAAAAAAATTTAAATAAAGTATTCCATTTTTAAAATGCTAATGATATAATGTAACCGAAAAATTGGCTTATAAGGAGGTATTATGTCAGAAAAGAAAAGCGTTGTTAGAAATTACATGTATAACTTAATTTATCAAGTTTTGATATTAATACTTCCACTAATCACAACTCCATATCTTTCAAGAGTTTTGGGCGCTGAAGGAGTTGGAATTTATGGCTATACGTATTCAATTGTAACATATTTTGTTCTTTTTGGGTCATTAGGAATAGCTTTATATGGTCAAAGAGAAATTGCTTATGTTCAAGATAATCCTAGAAAAAGAAAAAAAGTTTTTTTAGAGTTAATTTGCTTTAGATTCATAACAATTGCAATTGCAATATTAGTATATTGTTTGATGTTTTTAAGAAAAGGTGTTTATCAACAATATTATTTGATTTTACTAATAGAACTAATAGCTGCAGGGTTTGATATCAGCTGGTTTTTCCAAGGAATTGAGGACTTTAAAAGAACTGTTTTAAGAAATGTTTTAGTAAGAATTGTTAGTGTTACTTTAGTATTTATTATTGTAAAAACATCAGGAGATTTATGGAAATTTGTTTTAATTTATTCTCTTGCTGATTTATTAGGAAATCTATTATTGTGGTTATATTTACCAAAATATTTGAAGGGTAAAAAAGTAGGAAGACTAAATTTAAGAATTCATATGATTCCTCTTTTGATGTTATTTATTCCACAAGTAACAAATAAAGTGTATAACTTGTTAGATACAACAATGCTTGGAGCAATTGTTTCAAATAAAAGAGAAACGGGCTATTATGAGCAATCTCAAAAGGTAATTCGTCTATTAATTACAATTGTTACTTCTCTTGGTGTTGTTATGATACCTAGAGTTGCTAGTATTTATGCAAGTGGTGACAATAAAAAGATTAATACTTATATTAAAAATTCTTTTACATTTGTATTTTTCATTTCATTTCCAATGATGTTTGGAATAGCTAGTATTGCTAAAGATTTTGTTCCAATTTTCTTTGGAAAAGGATATGAGAAAGCAGCAACTTTAATTATGATTTTCTGCCCAATGATATTATTAATGGGAATTGAAAATGTTATTGGAACACAATATATGTTACCAACTAAACGCCAAAAAGAATATACAATATCAGTTACAATTGGCGTTGTGGTAAATATTATTTTAAACTTTATCTTGATTAATTTATGGCAGTCTATAGGAGCTTCTATTGCAACAATTCTTTCACAGGTTGTGGTAGATAGTGTGCAAATCTTCTTTGTAAAACGTGATATAAAGTGGAAACCTTTAATTAGAATTGCTGTAAGATATTGTGTAGCAAGTTTAGTAATGTTTGTGGCTTGTTGCTTAGTAAAACTTATAATCCATAGTCCAGTAGCAAAAATTATTGCTCAAATGATAGTTGGTGTTGGGGCTTATGTTGGAATGTTAATACTATTTAGAGATAGATTTTTAAATACGATATTAGAAAGGATAAAAGGAAAAGTTTCTGAATTCAAATTAAGGTTTCAGAATTAACTTTTAGAAAAGAGGTACATATGAAATCAAGGTTCATAGCAATTTTATTGATTGTAACTATTTTACTTGGATCGTGGGGAACCTATTACACTTTAGCAGCAACAAAATCTGAGTTAAATACACAAAGTAGTGAGTTAGATACGAAAATTGCTGAAAAAGAAAAAGAAATTGAGACCGTAGAAAGTAATTTGTCAGCGGCAATGAAGGAAGTACAAACTTTAGTCGCTCAAATTTCTACGTATGAGCAAGCAATTTCTGATTTGAATGACAAGATTAATACTGTTTCAGACGAAATTACACAAGCAGAAAATGATATTGCTCAAAAGGAAAAGGAAACAGAAGAAAAGCAAGATTTATTAAATAAAAGATTAATCGCTATCTATGAAAGTGGAAATACTTCTTATTTAGATATGTTATTAACTTCTAGCGATTTATCAGATTTCTTGTCTAAATACTATTTAATTTCTGAAATTGCAGAATATGATACAAATTTAATCATTTCTTTAAAAGAGGCTAGGGCAAAATTAGAAGAAGCTAAGATTGAACTTGAGACAAACAAGGCTTCTTTAGAAAATGCAAAAGCAGAACAAGTTGAAAAGCAAGAAGCATTAAAGAAAATTAAAGCCGAGAAAGATTCAAAAGTAGCAAGTTTGAATAGCGAAGAGAAAGCACTAGAATCTGAATTGGAAGAATTTGAAAAAGATAAAAAAGATGTACAATCACAACTTGCTGCAATTGCAAGACAGGAAGCAGCAGAAGCAGCTGCTCGTGCTGCGGCAGCTTCTGGAGGAACAACTGCTTCTGGAGGAACATCAAGTTCTAGTGGATACATATTTCCAATTCCAGGATTATCAAAATCTAATATTAGAACTTTAAAATATCCATCTTATGCCGGACATACAGGTGTCGATATCAATATTAATGTTGTCGGAAAAAATGTAGTAGCAGTAAAATCTGGAACAGTTGCAATTTCTACAGCTATGAGAAGAGCTGACGGAAGTTATAAATCTTATGGAGAATATGTTGTTATTAATCATCATGATGGAACAATGACATTATATGCACATATGCTTTCAGGATCAAGAACTGTTAGTCCAGGAGATGAAGTTACTCAAGGGCAGATAATTGGAACGGTTGGAAGTACTGGAAATTCTACAGGACCACATTTGCATTTTGAAGTTCGTGTAAATGGTTCACCAGTAAATCCAATTTCATATCTTCCATAAATTAAACTATAAATATAAAATAATAAGAATACTAAACGTATATTAAATATCTTCATATTTGTATACGTTTGGTATTTTTTAGGAGTTTTAAATGAATAAAGTAATCCCAGAATTTTTAGTAAATAGAATAAAAGCAGAATATCCAGAAGAAGCAGAATTAATTTTAGATGGCCTTAAAGTTGAAAGAAAAACTACGTTTAGAGTAAATCGAATTAAATCAAATGTTTTAGAAATTGAAAAGGTCTTAAGAGAGAAGAATATAGAATTTTCGAGATTAGAAGATTTGGAAGATGCCTTTATTTTAAAAAATGCAAATGAAGGTGTAATTCGCTCCTTGGAAATTTATAAACAAGGAAAAATTTATTTGCAGAGTTTATCTTCGATGCTTCCAGTTTTAGTTTTAGATCCGAAGGAAAAAGAAAATATTTTAGATATGTGTGCTGCTCCTGGTGGGAAAACGACACAAATTGCAAGCATAACCAATAATAGAGCGTTCATTACTGCTTGCGAAAAGAATAAAATTAGGTATGACCGACTAAAATTTAATCTTGAAAAACAAAGGGTAAAAAATTTTAATTTAATGCAAGAAGATAGTAGAAATTTAAATGATTTTTTTAAATTCGATAAGATTTTATTAGATACTCCATGCTCTGGAAGTGGGACAGAAGCAATCTATCATGAGATTTTTTCTCAGGAGCTAGTGGAAAGAATTAGTAAAGTACAAGAAGCATTGTTAAGGAAAGCAATCAAGTTAGTAAATCCGGAGAGTACAATTGTTTATTCGACATGTTCTATTTTAAAAGAGGAGAATGAAAGAATATTAGAAAAAGTAAAAGATCTTATTGAAATTGTCCCAATTCAACAGATAAATAATGAAAAAATTGATTTTTTGCAAGGAATAAAAGGAACAGTTACAATTTGCCCAAATGAGTACTTTGAGGGATTTTTTGTAGCCAAACTAGTAAAAAAATAATCAAAAATTTTTAATTAAAAGTATTGATTTAAAAAATATATATGTTATAATGTTTTTATGAAAATTAGAGGAGGATATCAAGTATGAGAAGAGTATTGAAAATTGCGTTAGTATTTGCTATTTTATTATTTTGTAATATGACAGTTGCTAGAGCAGCAACAAACGAAGAATTAATAGCCTATGCAACAAAGAATTTTGAATTTAATGGAAAAACGGTTACTTTAAAGGCTGCTGATAAAGTAAAAGTAGAGCGTTATTTAAATCAATATCCTGTAACAGATAACCAAGCAGATCAAATCATTGCTAAAATTGATGAAGGTATTGCTATTTTGAGAGCTGCTAATGTTACAGATCCAACAAAATTGTCAAAAGAGAAAAAACAAGAAATATTAGCAATTGGACAACAAGCAGCAAAAATTGCTGGAGCAGAATTAACATATGATGCAAAAAATGATGCAATCTCTATTTACAGAGATGGAGTGTTAATTGACCAAGCTACAACAAGTGATGCTTTAGTTCAAACAGGTAGCAAAGACTATTCTTATATTGTATATATTATAGCAGGTGTAGCAGTTGTTGCCATTGCTGGATTTGTTGTATATACAAAGAAAAGCAAAGTAAATGCTTAAGAGTAAAAAAAATAAAACAGATTTTGTAAAAGCAACTATTAGTAATATAATAGTTGCTTTTATATATGTTGCTGTTTTTTGTTTTTTCATTTATTATGTATTTTCTTCTAAAATTTCAATGGCAATGGGAATATTAGATACAATTTCAATTGATACAAGTAAGAAAATATTAAAAGATGTGACAATAGATTTAGAAACGAGAAATTTAAAAGCATATCCGGAATTTGGTACAAGATATGGAACAATTTCTTTACCAAGCTTAGGATTAACATTAGATTTCTATTTTGGAGACAGTTTAGAGGTTTTAAGAAATGGAGTCGGTCAGTCTGGAGGAGGATATTTTCCTGGAGAAGGCGGATCAATTATAACTATGGGGCATAACTATAGTGGAATTTTAAAGACTCTTCCTGAAATAAAAAGTGGAGATACAATTATTTTAGATGTTAACTATGGAAAATTTACTTATGAGGTTTATGACACTAAAATTGTTTATTATACAGAAACTTACAAGCTTCCGATACAACGAGATGAGGAAATATTGATGCTTTATACATGTTATCCAACAGATGGATTTGGACATGCAGTGGATAGATATGTTGTATATAGTAGACTTGTAGAGGAGGAGATTTATGATTAAAAAGGGAATAAATTTTGTACTGAATTTAGTTATGAGTGTCCTTGTTTTGGGATTAATTTGTGTGCTTTTAATCTCTAGTACAGCTTTTAGAAAAGAATATATTAAAGAAAAAATGAGAGAAAATCATTTTTATGATAGAACATATTCAGATATTAAGGAAGATTTTGAAAATTATACAATGCAATCTGGATTAGAATTAGAGATATTAGATGGACTCTTTACGAAAGAAAAAGTAGAAAAAGATATTAATTCAAAAATAGATGCTATCTATGGAGGGAAAAAAGCTAAAATAGAAACAGATTCCATTAAAAGTGAATTGGATTCTAGAATTAATTTAGCTCTAGAGGAAAAAAATAGAGTTCCTTCAGAGGATGAAAAAAAGTCAATTCAAAAATATGAAGAAGTAATTGTAGATTGTTATCAATCAGGAATCTTATATGGAAGAGATTTTTCAATTAGTTCAAAATATTTAGGATTAGCTAAAAATATTTGTATTACTGCAATTATAGTAATTAGTATTCTACTATTAATTATTAACAGAAGTATATTAAAATATATTTCTTTTATAGGAATTAATTTACTATTTTCTGGAATTTTATGTGCATCTATAAAATTCTTATTAGAGAAAAGAGTTCAACATATCCTAATATTAGATGCCAAATTTTCAAACTTGTTAGTAAATTGCTTGAATGATTGCATTGAAAAATTTTATCATTTTGGTATAATTGCAGCAATATTAGGGGTTATCTTAATTGTTTTAGGAAGTTTAGAAAAAATAAAAAAAACTATTGAGAATGAAATTAATTAATGTTAAAATAATATTGTTATAAAAGGAAAATGAAAGGAACAAAAGAATGGAAGAAATTGATTTAAGAGAAGTAATCAAAACATTTTGGAACAAGAAAATCTATATTATTATCATACTTGCTGTATTTGTTTTTATAGGTGTAATTTATACATTTAATTTTGTTACGCCAAAGTATACTGCTAAAACTACTCTAATATTAGCATCAATTAACGGAACAAGTAATAAAAATGCAGATACAGGGTATACAGATACATCTGTAATTGATAAAGATATTACGGTAAATTCAAAGCTTGTTTCTACATACAGTGAATTGATAAAAAGTAAAACAGTTTTAAGACAAGTAATTTCTAATTTGGATATAAATATTGATGAAGATAGATTAAAAAAGATGATTACTGTTGATACTGTTGAAGATACGGAGTTAATTAGAATTAGTGTTGAAAATGAGAATAATGAGCTTGCTTGTTATATTGCTAATGAGACGGCTAATATTTTTAAAGAGTATATTAAAAATATTTATGAAGTTGAAAATGTTCAGATTATAGATGTTGCTGAAATAGAAACTGACCCATCTAATATTCATCATAAGCGTGATATTGCTATTTTTGGATTAATTGGAATAGTAGTGTCAGCCGGGTATGTTTTAATTATTAATATGCTAGATACAACAATTAAATCAATTGATGATGTTGAAGAAATAACGGGTCTTACAGTATTAGCTAGTCTTCCAACTTTAGATGGCTTTGAAAAAAGCGATTCTAAAAATACTGGTAAGAAAGCAAAAGATAAACATATAGCTAAGAGAAAAGGAGGAAGAAAATAATGAATAACGAATTAGTATTATTAAATGATCCAAGATCTCCTATTTCTGAAATTTTTAGAACACTTAGGACAAATATACAATTTATGAGTCAATCTAAAACATCTAATACTCTTTTAATTACTTCAACAAACGCAAGTGAGGGAAAAAGTTGGATAACTTCTAATTTAGCAATGGCAATTTCTCAAACAGGAAAAAAAGTAATTATTATTGATGGAGATATGAGAAAAGGTAGATTATATCATATTTTTGAGCGTTATCAAAAGCCAGGACTTTCTAATTATTTGTCTGGAGTATATGATGATGAAAAAGAAACGGTTTTAACAGGATTAGATGATTATATTCAACATACAGATGTTGAAAATTTGGATATTATCGCATCTGGAAATATTCCACCAAATCCATCAGAATTGTTGATATTACCGCAAATGGGAGAATTATTAAATGATTTAAAACAAATTTATGATTATATTATTATTGATGGAACTCCTTGCGGATTAGTTACAGATTCTTTGATTTTATCAAGAATTGTGGATTCTGTTGTGATAGTTGCTTCTAGCAAAGAAACAAAGAAAAAAGATTTACAGAGAATTACAGATAACATTAAAAATGTTGGGGGAAAAGTTGTTGGAGCAGTATTAAATAAAGTAGAAATGTCTGCTAAGAAATATGAAAAAACGTATTATTATGGAAGTAGCAGTAGTAGCAAAAACAGTAAATAGGAGAGAGTAATTTGATAGATATTCATACTCATATTTTATATGGTGTTGACGATGGCGCTAAGAATTTAAGAATGTCTTTAGAACTTTTAGAAGAAGCGGAAAGAGCAGGATTTACAAAAGTAATATTTACATCGCATTATATGGAAGAGTATTTTACTGCTGATTTTCAAAAAAGATATAAGATATTAGCTAGAATTGCTAATACAAATGCATCTGCTGTCAACGTATACATAGGAAATGAAATATTTTTAACGGGAAATTTAATAACTTTATTGCGAGAGAAAAAAGCTGTTTCTCTTAATCATACGAGATATGTATTATTTGAATTGCCATTTAATGCAAGACCGATTAATTTAATGGAAATGATTTTTCAGATGCAATCTAAAGATTTTGTTCCTATTTTAGCTCATCCTGAAAGATATTCTTATTTTTATAGAACTCCAGAAATATATGAGGAATTAGTAGAAAAAGGGGTTTTACTACAACTTAACTTTGGAAGTTTTGATGGACAATATGGAAGTAGAGCACAATTAATGGCTGAAAAATTATTGAAAAACAATTTAGCACATTTTTTAGCTACAGATGTACACAGACCAGATACTCTTTATCCTGAGATTCCAAGGATAGTGGAGTACTTAACTAAGATGGTTGGGGAAGAAAAAATCAATCAATTAACAACAATTAATCCTGGAAAAGTAATAGAAAATGAAGAAATAGAAATTGAAGATTTTAAATCAATTCATTGGGATTTATTGGAAAAAATGAAAATAGATAAAAAATAAAGGAAAATGAGATAAAATTCGTTTTCCTTTTTCTATTAATTGACATAATTCGAAGTTGACAAGAATCCTTTTTTATTGTATAATTTTAATAGTTTAAATTGTTCGGAAATCATTTTAAATATTAAATTTGAAATTCTCTAAAACCCAAGAGAATTTATTTATTTTTTGTTATGCCATTTGAATTAGTACGGAATATTTTGGCAATAGCGTTGATTTAAAAGAGAAGATTTAAAGAGAGATTAAGGAGATAATTAAATATGAAGAATGAAAACAAAAAGCCTGATTCACAAGCAGGTGCTTTTTCGCGCAAGTCAAAAGCTAGAAGAAAGCCAAACCAAGAAAAAAATCTTGCAATGGTAAATGTGGAAGCTAAAGCGTTGACTGTAGTGAAAAAACAAGAAACGAGAATTAAGAAAAATTATAATGATAAAAAAATACAAGAAAGTATTTTCAAGAAAACAAGTAAAGAAAATTTAAAAATTATTCCAATTGGTGGTATTGAAGAAATTGGAAAGAATATGACAGTATTTGAATACGATGATGAAATCATTATTGTAGATTGCGGTGTTGCATTTCCAGAAGACGAGATGCTAGGAATTGATCTTGTAATTCCAGACTTTACTTATTTAGAAAAAAATAGAGATAAGATTAAAGGATTGGTAATTACCCATGGTCATGAAGATCATATTGGTTCAATTCCATATTTCTTGAAACAAATTAATGTTCCAATTTATGCAACAAAATTAACTTGTGGACTAATTGAAAATAAGTTAGAAGAGCATAATTTAGTAAATTCAACTACAATGAAAATAGTAGTACCAGGTCAAACAATCGTACTTGGAAAAATGAAAGTGGAGTTTATTAGAAGTAATCACAGTATTCCAGATTCTGTTGCGCTTGCAATTCATACACCAGTAGGAACAGTAATCCATACAGGAGATTTTAAAATTGACTATACTCCAATTGATGGAGGAATTATTGATTTAGGAAGAATTGCAGAACTCGGAAATAAAGGCGTTTTAGCACTTCTATCAGATAGTACTAATGCTGAAAGAAAAGGATTTACAATGTCTGAAAAATCAATCGGTGGTGTACTTGATCAATTATTTGATACAAAGAAAAGAATTATTGTCGCAACATTTGCATCAAATGTGCATAGGGTTCAGCAAATTGTTAATTGTGCCGTACAAACGAAAAGAAAAATTGCAATTTGCGGCAGAAGTATGGTTAATATGATTGAAACTGCTGTAAAACTTGGATATATTAAGGCACCAAGTAATATATTTATTGATATTGATATGATTTCAAATTATACAGACGAACAATTAGTTATTATTACTACTGGAAGCCAGGGAGAGCCAATGAGTGCTTTAACGAGAATGGCAAATGGAGAACACAAAAAGGTAACTTTATCTCAAAATGATTTGGTTATTATTTCTGCAACTCCAATTCCAGGAAATGAGAAGTTTATCGGTAAAGTAATTGATGATATGATGAAAATTGGTGTGGAAGTTATATATAGCTCTTTAATGGATGTTCACGTATCAGGACATGCTTGTCAAGAAGAGCAAAAATTAATGATAGCACTTGCAAAACCAAAATATTTTATACCAGTTCATGGAGAATACAGACATTTAATTGCACATATTGAAACTGCAAAGCAATTAGGATATAATAACAGTAATACATTTATCATGCAAAATGGTAAAGTATTGGAATTAAATCAAGATGAAGCAAAATTTACTGGAAATGTAACAGTTGGAAAAGTAATGGTAGATGGCTTAGGTGTTGGAGATGTTGGAAATATTGTTTTAAGAGATCGTCAACATTTATCTTCAGATGGATTAATTATTATTGTTTTAACAATGGATTCTGGCTCTGGAGAAGTAGTTGCTGGACCAGATGTTATTTCTAGAGGATTTGTTTATGTTCGTGAATCTGAAAATTTAATGGATGAAGTAAAACAAATGTTAACAGATTTAGTAGCAGATTGTACAAAAGGTGAAATAAGAGATTGGGCAAGCATTAAAAATATTATCAAAGAAAATTTACGAGAATTTATTTATCAAAAAACAAAAAGAAACCCAATGATCTTACCAATTATCATGGAAGTATAATAAAAGGAGATTTTTGTTATGATAATGAACATATTGAAAGATCTATGGAAATGGGTAAAATGGATTTTAGTAATTTTATTAATTGGCCTTTTGATATTAGCACTTAGAATCTTTGTGTTAGATAAAGATTATAATGGTTCTAAAAGAGCCAAAGATAGAGAAGAAAGAGTATATGGTTCAAGTTCTACTACAGATACAACTTCTGGAAATGGAAACGCTTCAGGAAATGGTTCTTTAGGACAAAAGGTTGTTAATGGAGCAAAGGCAATAGGAAATGCTACTGTTAGTGGATACAAAGGTGATTCTGAATATGATTACAATAGTGCTAATTTTGATGAATGGTTTTTAATGTATGAAGGAGAGCAATATGATGGAGCTATTCAAAATGTATTAGACCATTTAATTGAAAATTCAAAAGGAAATTTTTATGCAAGAACTAGTGTAACGGCAGTTGGATTTGGTGGAAACAATACAGTTGATTATGAGGGTGACGTAACAACATACCAAAATGCGATTCAAGCAATGAAAGATAGCGTAACAAGTGGAATGTATGATGTTTCTTTTAAATATGCTGGAATTATGACATATGTAAACGAAATTGTAATAACAAAAAAATAGAAAAGACGAGGGAAAAGGGGTTGTACCACTTTTCCCAAATTTGCTTTAAAATCTATATGAAAGTGAGCTATAAGAATGGAACTTGCAAATAATTGGAATGATTATGAAATATTAGATATGGCTGAGCGGAGAAAAATTAGAGCGTTGGGGAAATATTATTTTAATTAGACCAGATCCCCAAATTATTTGGAAGGAGAAGACTTTTCCTAATAAATGGAAGAATTTTGACGCTCGTTATAACAGAAGCTCAAATGGTGGTGGAGGTTGGAAATATCAAAAAAGACTTCCAGAAAATTGGCAAATTAAGTACAAAAACTTAACATTCAATATTAAACCAATGGGATTTAAACATACAGGACTTTTCCCAGAACAAGCAGTCAATTGGGATTGGATGATTGATAAAATTCAAAAAGCGGGAAGAGAAATTAAAGTACTAAATTTATTTGCTTATACAGGTGGAGCAACAGTTGCATGTGCTTATGCGGGAGCTCAAGTGGTACATATTGATAGTTCAAAAGGAATGGTAGCTTGGGCAAAGGAAAATATTGCATCTTCTGGACTTTCAGATAAACCAGTTCGATTTATGATTGATGATGTAACAAAATTTGTACTAAGAGAAATACGACGCGGAAACAAATATGATGCCATCATTATGGATCCTCCTTCATATGGAAGGGGAAAAAACGGAGAAGTTTGGCAGTTTGAAAATAATATAGCTGACTTAGTTAATTTATGTAGTAAAGTTTTATCAGAAAATCCATTGTTTTTCTTAATCAATTCTTATACAACTGGAATATCAAGTAAAGTTTTAGAAAATATGTTATATTTGGAATTAGTTCGAAGTCAAGAAATTGATAAAAAACTGAAAGAGGAAATTTCAAAAGGAAAATTCTCATCAGGAGAAATTGGAATTCCAATGAGGGATTCAAAATTGGTATTACCTTGTGGAATATATGCGAGATGGGAGAAATAAAAGTTTATGCATATTATTTAGTTGGATATTACATTCTACGAGGCATCTTTATTTAATAAGTTTATAGGTGAAATATATGTTAAAAGTAATTTATGAAGATAATCACATTATTGTTGTAGAAAAGCCAGTTAATATTCCGTCTCAGGCAGACAAGACTGGTGATTTAGATATGCTAACAATGATTAAAGATTATTTGAAAGAAAAATATCATAAACCAGGAGAAGCATACCTTGGCTTAGTCCATAGATTAGACAGACCTACCCGGTGGAATAATGGTTTTTGCAAAAACCTCAAAAGCGGCTTCAAGGCTTTCTGAACAAATTCGAGAGAATACGTTTCATAAAAAATATTTAGCAATTGTGGATGGAAAGATGGAGGCGAATAAGGGACATTTTGAGGACTACTTGTACAAAAATGAAAAAACAAATACGAGTCGAATTGCAAAACCAAATGAGAAAAATGCAAAATTAGCAAGTCTTGATTATGAAGTTATCAAGTTTAATGAAGAAATCAATATGAGTGTTGTAAGTGTTGATTTACACACAGGGCGTCATCATCAGATTAGAGTACAATTTGCTTCTAGAGGGCATTCTCTTTCGGGAGATCAAAAGTATGGAACAAGAGGTAGAGGAAAGCAACTTGCTCTTTGGGCGTATTATTTAAGTTTTACTCATCCTACTACAAAAGAGTTGCTTACTTTTGAATTAGAGCCAAAACACGAACGGCAGTTGGAAAATATTAGATTAATTTGTCGCTAAGGAGAAAAGATGAATTCAAGAGCATTAACAGAGGTATATGATATTATAACTTTGATGGATTATAAATATCAAAATCAAATACCAATTAAGTTAAAAGAATTTATAAAAAATAATAGAGATTCATTGTATCATACTGGTATCATAAGGCTTCCGGATACGGTAGATTCGTTACAAGAAGATACTAAAATTTTTCTTGGAATTATTTATGAAAAGTATTTTTTAAATACAAAGTTAGATATTTCAGATGAAAAGAAGAAGAAAATAATTCAAGAAATCGAAGAAAATAAATTTGTGATGGATGATAATCAAAAGACTTTTGAGAATCAACAAGAAGCCTTGAGGTTGTTACCAAGTTATACATTTATGGATAAGATAAAACATTTTTTCAGTAAGATTAAGGAATTTTTTATCAAATAATAAAAGAAGGAGAAAGATATATTTTTATATCTAAATAATATATGGATACTAATAGAAACAAAGATTTAAGTGAATTTATAAAAATGCTAGACGATTTCAGAGATTATTTAAGAAAGGGGCAAAATCAAGAAGCACGTAGCTTGCTAGAGAGAATTAAAGCAGCCTATAAAGATGAAACAGGCAGATCTTTTGAAGATGATTTCCCAGAAGAAAAAATAACGCGATTATATGAGTTATTAGATAATTCCAAAAAAACAACTAATATAGATAATTATTATAAGGAAATGTTAAGAACTAGAGAGGATTCACAAGATGAAATAAATGATTCATTAAATCAATTTTTATCTAATAAAGAAAATAGTAACGAAAGAGAATAGTTATATATGGATGAAGAATTATTGAATGATATAGAAAATTTTCGAGCACTTGCGATGGAAGTTTCAACTATATCAAGAAAGAAGCATCTTGATGAAGATGATATTTTTTTAATAGAATCTTTTTTTGATGCAATAAACAATGATTATGTAAGTATAAGTAAATATATAATAATTAATCCTCGATTAAGAGTGCTAATGAATACACTAATAAAAGTTTTGGGGAGTAAAAAAGAGTTTTCAGACGAGACAATAAATGCTTGGAAAAGTATTTATTATGGATGTATTGATAACTTAGAAAACAACATACCGGAGTTATTGAATGTAATTTCTATTGGAGATTTAGATAGTTTTTTGGCATATTATTATAGAAAGCTTGAACTTCCAGGATATGGAGTTAAATTTTTAGAGATTATTATGTCCAATATGGCATATGATGAATTTGTCAAATCTAAATCATTTATTGCATATTCAGAACAATTAATGCAATTTTGGAAAATGTATGATGATTCCGATGACTTCCAAAAAAATACAAAAGAAGAAATTATTGAGTTTGGAAAAAATTATATTGACAAGTTAGTGGATTCTGGAATGGAAATAGATTTTGAAAATGATATTTTTTTAAAAACATTTCCAGAAGGACAATCTCAATTAAAGACATATTGGTTATTAATTAATAGCAAGTCAACTGATGATTTATCACTTGAAGAATTATCAGCAATAAATGATGAAATAATCTCTATTTTTAGTAATACAAGAGAGCATAATATAGCTCTAGATGAGAGAGAGAAAAAAGTATTAAAAAAATATTTTGAAAATTTTTATTCCAAATCGATAGATCAATTGGATCATATGAGTCAAGACGATAAAGTTAAGTTTTATGCATTGATTTCTTTCGTGAAAAGAGCTAAAGATTTTAGATTTATTTCACAAGAAGATAATGATTTCTTCAACTCTTGCTGTCCTGATATACAAGCTTTAATTCCTATCTTATTAAGCAAAAAGAGTTTGGATGAAGCTGATTGGAGTTGCATTTCTACAATTGATTCTCAATTATATTATATGCCTGAATATGAAAGCTATATTAATAATAGGAAAGCACAAAGTTCAGATTTTGATTTTACATCTCTTGTTTCAACAAAAGAATATATAGAAAAATTTATTAATATGTCTTTAAATAGTCAATCAGTAAATGATGAAATTGTTGGCTTTATTCTTGACTATATTAATGAAGTAATTAATAAACCAGACTTTAATTTATTTAATGAACAATATATATGTGATATTTTGCAATTATTAAAAACTGATAGGCTAGACAGAGTTCTGGCAGGCAATATTGAAATGTTACTTGATTCTTGTTTAAATATTTCAGCTATTAATCCAGCAGATGAAATAGAATATATATATCATTTTATGGATGAACATAATTCTTCGATGGATGAAACAGAGTTTGATGAATTATTACGGACATATGCAATCTTTAAAGTTATCCAATTATAGAATTAAAGATAAGAAGATTCTTGATTTTATTATCATACAAATTTTAGACCCAAATTCTTGTATTTCAAAAAATCCTGAAAAATATCAAGGATTTGTAGAAAGAATAATAGAAGATTATGCAAGTTTTGATTTGCCTTATAAATTACAAGAACAATATTGTTATTTTACAAGACATACTCTATCAACAGAATATACATTAGGAGTACATATTTCTCAAGAAAAATATATCATGTTTAAACAAAGTCAAATAGAAAGTTTATTGTATTCTAAAGATATAGATATATTTGAAACAATCTTTCATGAAAATACGCATGCAAATCAGGATTTTGATATTAGATCTTCTAATATAAATAGTTTTAATAAATATTTAATGATAAAAGAAAAAATATTAAGAGCAGAAAAGGAAGAGTATTATTCTGAAAATTATGAAGATATTTTTATTGAAATAGAGGCTAGGCAAAAGGCGAGAGAAAAATTAGGACAGTTTATTGATAGATTACCTAAAAATTTAAGAATTCAATCATTGCAGAGATTAGTTAATAGAAAACTTGGATTTGAACCTGATGAAAAAGAACAAGAATTTATTGATGGACGCAGAAAGATTAATGTATTTAATCCAAGCAAACCTAAAGAAGATGTTTCAATCATTTTTGATGAAATCATAAGACAGCACCCTGAATACTTAAAAGAATATCCAATGCTTCAGATGGAATATAATCCTGATGGCAGTCAAAAATCATTACAAGATTTAGTAGAAACAATAGATAGTGAAGACTCAAAACCTAAAAGAGCTATATATGTTGCATTAATTAGAAAAGGAAGCGTATTTAAGTTTGAAAACTTTGAAAGCGATTTGGAGTTCCTTTTAAATTATGATATACAAAGAAGTGCAAGTACACCTGCAATATCGTTGATTTATATGCATATGTTTACTACATTACTAAAAAAGATGGAGCAATTATCATCAGAAGAACGACAAAAAATATATCCAATAATTGATAAACTAAACGAAAGATTAGAAGCAATAGAGAAAAAAGAAAAAATTACATTAGCAGAAAAAGTGTTTAGAAAATCACTAAGAAGGAAAGATAGAGAAAGTCAAAAACCATTAATAGAATTATTAAATGAAGCAAGACAGCAATCATGTGATGAAAAGAAAAAAGCAGGTGAGGAGCCTTCTCAAAGTTCGGATGATAATCCAAGTACTTCTCCTGCAATTCCATTAATGTTTGAAGCATTTTATTCTACAACTGATGCACAAAGAGCACAAGCAAAGAGAGAATTAATAGAAATAGCAAGGTTAGATGAGCATAAAACCCAAGAAAGCGGGTATATAGAAACAAAAGAAAGCGAAAATCTATTGAAATAACTATAAAAATGTTATATAATCTATAAATAATTTAAAAATTAGAAACGAGTTTTCTGGTTTCTCAAAAAGGAAAGAAGAGTTTTTATGAATAGTAAAGAATTAGCTGATTTAATTTTCCCTAATGTTAAGGGAGCAGATTATTATGAAAAATTATATCCGGTAAGAAACTTACCAGAAGGAGCTCAAGTTGTGAGAGTTGCTCCTAGTCCAACAGGTTTTATCCATGTTGGAGGAATTTTCCAAGGGCTAATTGCTAAGAAAATTGCAGAGCAAACAGGTGGAGTATTCTTTGTTAGAATTGAAGATACAGATCAAAAAAGAAAAATTGAAAATGGTGTAGAAGAAATTTTAGGAGCATATAAAGATTATGATTTATATCCAGATGAAACAGTAGGAAAAGGAAATTATGGTCCTTATGTACAAAGTGAGAGAATGGATATTTATCAATCATATGCTAAAAAAATGATTGAAGATGGAATTGCATATCCTTGTTTTTGTACGCCAGAAGAATTAGAGCAAATTCGTGAAAATCAAACAAAAGCACAAGAAAGAACAGGATATTATGGAAAATGGGCAAAGTGCAGAAATATGCCAATTGATATGGCTGCTGAAAAAATTAAAGCAGGTGAGCCTTATATTGTAAGATTTAAATCACCTGGAAATCCAGATAAAAAAATCAAACATAAAGACGTTATCAAAGGAAATATTGATATGCCAGAAAATGATCAAGATATTGTTATTATTAAATCTGATGGACTTCCAACATATCATTTTGCACATGTTGTAGATGATCACTTAATGGGAACAACTTTGGTAACTCGTAGTGATGAATGGATTGCAAGTATTCCACTTCATTTACAATTGTTCTATTGTATGGGATTTAAAACACCAAAATATGCTCACACTGCACCTTTAGAAAAAGCTGAAGATGGCTCTAGAAGAAAATTAAGTAAAAGAAAAGATCCTGAAGCTGCTGTAAGTTATTATACAGAAGAAGGTATTCCAAAGGAATCTTTAAAAGAATACTTAATGAATATTGCAAATTCTAATTTTGAAATGTGGAGAAAACAAAATCCAGACAAAGACATGATGAAGGATTTTGAATTTGACATTAAGAAAATGGGAGTTAGTGGCGCTTTATTTGATATGGTAAAATTATTAGATGTTTCTAAAGGGGTTATTTCTAGATTTAACGCACAAGAAGTTTATGATTTTACTTATACATGGGCTGAAAAATTTGATTCAGAATTAAAAGAAATGTTAGATGATAAAGAATACTCTTTAAAAGTTCTAGGAATTGAAAGAGGAAACGTAAAACCTCGTAAAGACATTAGTAAATGGTCTGATGTAAAATATATTATTTCTTATATGTATGATGAAAAATTTATGCCAATTCCAGTAGAGTATGAGTGGCAAAAAATAACTGATAAAGAATTAATTAAAGATATTGTAAAAACATATTTTGAGAAATATTATGATGAATCAGATGATAAAGAAACATGGTTTAGCAAAATGAAAGATTTGGCTGAAAGTAAAGGATTTGCAAGAGAAGTAAAAGAATTTAAAGCAAATCCTGAGAGTTATCCAGGACATGTTGGTGATATCAGTACAGTAATTAGAGTTGCAATAACTGGAAGATGCAATACTCCAGATTTATGTGAAATCTTAAAAGTATTAGGAAAAGAGTCAATTAACAAAAGAATTGAAAAATTAGAAAAAGAGATTTAAAAATATGGAATATAAAATTGGAGATATTGTAAAAACAAAAAAATCACATCCTTGCGGAAGTTGTGAATGGGAAATTGTAAGAGTTGGTCTTGATTTTAAATTGAAATGTCAAGGTTGCCGGACATGTAGTGATGATTCCAAGAGAAAAAGTTTTAAAGATAATAAGAAAATAAAAAAAGAATACAAATATGAAGATACTTAAGGAATGGAGACTTCCAATAAATCGAAACGCAAGAGGATGTCGACTGACGAAAAGTATCTGGATATTTAGTATTCTTTTTTCATTTTTTGATTTTTTCTTTAAAGTTATAGACGAAAAAAATTTTTAATGATACAATAAATGAGAGAAATTTTTTGGAGATTTAAAATGAAAAATTGGAAGAAACTAAAGAAGTTTTTAATTGTAATAACAATTTTAACAATTATTGGAATTGTAATATGGCAAATTCCTGCAATCGCTGATTGGGGAGATTATGAAAGTTATGATAGCTCTAGTAGCTATGATGATTGGGGAAGTAGTAGTTGGGGAAGCTCAAGTTCTGATTGGGGAAGTTCTTCAAGTAGCTGGGACTGGGATGATGATTATTCTTATCATAGCTCATCTAGTAGTGGAGATTTTATTACAGGTTATATATTAGGAAATTTTTTTGGCAACCATCCAATGTTTGCGATAACAATTATACTTATTATTTTAGCAATTGGATATTATATTTATAAAAGTAACAAAAATACGGATGATTTCTTGAGAAGACATATGTCAGATAACATGATGAGAAGACCAAGCGCAGATGTTGAAGAGAGAAGACGTAGAAATAGAGAGTTATTATTTGGTACAACTGATGCACCTATTGAAAGTCAGATTCAAACGGATGATCCAATGTTCAATAAAGCAGAATTTTTGGCTTGGGCAAGTGATATGTTTGTAAAATTACAATATGCCTGGTCTGATAGAAACTTGGAAAATATAAGACATTTCGTTACTCCTGAGTTATATGAACAAACCAATAATCAAGTACAAAGATATGTTCAAAATAAACAGATTAATAAATTAGAGAGAGTTAGTGTAAATTTATCTAGATTGTATAGCTTTAGTACAGAAGGAGATAGAGAGATTTTAAGAGTTGTCTTGGAATCAAAAATGATAGATTACATTGTTGATGAAACGACAGGAAAAACATTAAGAGGAGATCCTGGAATTAATGTTGTTAATCCATATATTTTAACATTTGTTAGAAAAGCTGGTATAAAAACTCCAGAAGGTGGTGTAAAACCAGTAACAATGAATTGTCCAAATTGTGGTGGAGCAACAACGATTCTTTCATCTGGAAGATGTCCATATTGTGGAAGTATCATTACAACAAGAGATAATAATTGGACATTGTCAGAGATGAAAAGATATAATCCTAATGCTTAATAAGAAGGGGGAAAGGAAAGTGGCAAATAGTCTTGATGATATGCTAAAAAACCAGCTTCCAAAAAAGAAGAAAAGAATAGCACCAAAAATATTTCTTTTTCTGATTATTTTATTGGTAATTGCTTTGGTTGTTGTAGGAGTTTATTGGATATATTTGAAGAAACAAGATAATAATACTCCTAAAGCCGCATTTATTCATTATTTAGGAAGAGGAAATACTTCCACAGTATTAAATTTTGAGAAGATAAATTTATTTAATACACGTGTACAAAGTGAACAAGCAGAGGCTACAACTGAAATTACAGGAACAGTATCTAGTGGATTAATTGAAACGGAATTAGATATATCAGATATGAAAGTAGCAATTGATTCTAAAACTGATCCAGAAAAAGAAAAGAGTATTTCAGATGTTGTTGTGACATACAAAGACAATGAGATTGTTTCTTTTAATTTGTTGAGTAATAGTGATAGAATTGGAATTATTTCAGAAGATATTGTAGTGAAATATTTGGGAACAAAATATACTAATTTATCAAATGTGCTTAGCCAATTCTCTGATGGAGAAATTGACACTGGAATAGATTTTAGTCAATTAAAGGATAAGCAATTAAAATTGCCAGTATTGACAGATGATATTTTTGCAAAATACATTGATATTGTTAACCAGAAAGCACCGGATGCAGCATTTTCTAGTAAAGATGTCATTTTAGATAATGTTCACGTGACAGAGTATACAATGACATTAACAGAAAGCCAAGTAGTAGAGATGATAGATATGGCATTGAGAACTTTTGAAGAAGATGATGCGTTATTAGATATGTTATTAGTTTCTCTAGGAAGCAATGCTTCGGATGCAAAAGAACAGTTAAAAGCTGGAATAGATTCTTACATTAATTCATTATATACAAGTAATCCAGATGATAATAAAATTTATACAGTAAAAGTTTATGGAACAAATGATATCACTTATAAAATTACGATAGATTTTTATGAAGAATTTTTATTAGAGTTTAGATATAATTATGCAGAGACAGAAAATTCAATCACAGTAACATTTTTAGAAAATGATAGTCAAAGTGGATATTCTATTGAATTAATTAAAACGACTTCTGATGTTTCAGAAACACTGGATGCAACTTTTAATAGAATAGAAGATTCTGAGATAGTAGGAAAAGCTAATTTTGTTTGTGATTTAGTAAATTCTGGAAATTCATATACTTTAAAAAACAAGATAGATATCAATTTTATGGTTTTTGCAGTAACAATTCAAACAAATAGTCAAATTAATTTTAAACAAGTTGCAATTAAAGACTTAACAGAAGAGAACTGTTTATTTTTAGATGAGCTAGATAAAAATACGCTAAATGATGTAGTAGAAGCTGTAACAGCTAGAGCTGACGAAGTGATTAATGAAAAATTAGTAAAACAGGGATTTATCAAACCTGAAGAAGTAGAGAATAATAATATGTTACCGCCAGCTACAATCAATACAGAAGAATTGAAAGAGGCCGCTAGAGTAAAATTAATTAATGCAATATCAGAAGCAATGACAGTCGCTCAAGAAAATGGAAAAACATATGGACTCATAGACTTAATGGTTTTAGAAATACCAGATACAATGATTTCTGTATCGATTGAAAACGATATAGCAACAATTAATATTGATGGTTTTGAATTTAAATTAAATTCTGAGTTTCAATTATATGAATAAAGGAGTAAAAAAATGAAAACTGAAGAAGAAAAATTAAAGAAAAAATTAAAAGTAAATACAGTTGCAATTATTATATTGCTAGTAATTTTACTAATTGTTCTATGCATTGTTATTGGAAGGATCGTTCATATAAAGGATGGAGTAAACAACAATGATGCTAATATGGGACTAGCTGTTCAAAACGAGAATACTACTTTCTATTATGATTATAATAAAGGATTAGTTAGAAAAGAGAAAGAAGAAGTAAAAACTTTAACAGAAGATCAGGCATATTCCATTAATTATTTAAATGGAGTGATTTATTATACAACTCCAAGCAGTACAGGTGGAATTAATATCAAAAAAGTAAATGAAGATGGAAAAGGTGAGGAAATCATCTTATCTGTCACTTCAAGTTCTACAAAAATGTATTTACAAGATTCCAAAATTTATTATTTGACATCTAACCCAGATACAATTTCTAGAGTAGATATTGATGGCAAAAATGAAGAACAACTTCTTCAAAGAAGTGTTGTTGATTTTAAAGTGGTAGATGGAACAATCTATTTTTCTGATATCATGGGATTCTTATATAGTGTAGATATAAATGGAGAAAACTATAAAACAATTATCAAAGAGGCAAAGTTTAATAAATTCCAAATTTTAGATAAACATGTTTATTATTATGATAATGAATCTGGAAAATTAGTTAAGGTTAGTCTAGAGGATACTTCTAAAAAAGAAGAGGTAACTGATAAATTGGATTGCGATACTTATAATGTTACAACAAACGGAATTTATTATTTAGATAAAGCAAATGGAAAGATAAGATTTGTTTCACTGAACGGTAAGAAGGATAATGATATTGTAAATGTTGATACAGATAATACCAAAATTAATGTAGTAGGAACAGCAATTTACTATATTGATAATAAAGATGGTAAAACAATTACGAAAGTCATTGGTACAAACGGAAAAGAAATCAAATAATTGTATTGACTTTTTAAATATTAAAATATATATTATAAATAGTAATTCTAAAGATGAAAGGGTGGTATTCAAAATGAAGCTAGGAACAGTTGTATATGAAGGAAAAATATATAATTTAGATTATATGAATACCAATGAAGTGGAAGAACTACTTAAGAAAATTGAGAAAAATAAAATATCAGAGTTTTCTCAAGGGAAAAACATTACGAAAAGATTAAGAGCTTAAAATCGGGAAGAGGTGTGCTAATGGAAAATGTTGGTGAAGAATATGCAAACCTTGCATTAAAAAGATTTTATGATACAGCTACTAATAATATACAAACTAGTGCGCTTGTGAATCGTGCATTAGCAGATAAAATTTCTACAGAAACAATTAATCAAAAAGTAAACAATCAATTAAATTCAATTTATACAAGCATGACTAGAATTAATCCTAAGTTTAATGAAACATCTAAAAATTATGGAATTATTAAACAAGATATTCTAGATGTATTGACAGACTATGAATTAGCTTTGACTGAATTGAGTGATTACTATGATAATCAGTTGGAAGAACTAATTTTGAAAAAAGTAGAGCTAGAATCAAATTTGGTAGGAAAAGTTTTTAGAGAAGAAAATATCAAAAAAGATGAGAACATTAGAATCAAATTTAAAGATAAAGATATGTTAAAAATGAGCTTTTCGGAACGAGCTAAAAACATAGCGGAAAAAGTTTCTGCAAAAAAACAAACCAATAGTTCTATTGATTTTACAGATATTAGAAAATTACAAGAATTGAACGATTTGGAAGTAGAGCAAACAAATCGCTTAGATAAAAAGATTTTAAAACTTCAAGAAAGAGATAAAACGAATCAAGCAGAGATTGTTGGGTTAGAAAATGAGATTAAGAAAGTTTCAAAACAAATTAAAGAGATAAATGAGAAAAAGAGATTAGGCTTAGAAGCAGCGATGGAAACAAGAGAAAAATGGATATCAGTTACTTTAAGAAAGCCTAGTGTTTGGAATAGAACAAAAAGCTTTTTCTCAAATAGATTTAGTACAGCAAAAGTTGTTTCTAAAACAGTAATTGCTCCACTTAAGATGAAAGTAAAAGAATTTAGAGTAAATGAGTTAGAGGGATTAAAAGGGTAAAAAGCAATGAGAGGAAAGGATTTAACTGAATTTAAACAAAAAGCTAGTAAGACAATGATAAATACTTTAAAAAGTTATAGACCTGAGATTGAAATTGCTTTAGGTCCTGCTAAAATTACGATTAGACCTGTGAAGGTCGCTAATCAAGAAATTAGTCATGATTATGAGCCAGAATTATAAATTTCAAAAAAGTACTTGAAATTAAGAGAAATCTGTGTTATATTATTTACATAATTTTTATATAGCCGTTTGGAAAAAGTTAAGTAGAAAATCGGAAAATATATTAAGAGAGAATAAGTGATGCGCTGAGAGCTTATTTATATATTGGTTTTTGAAATTTCGCTTTTGAGGTTTTAACTTGAAAATGGTAGTAGGGTTAAACGGTTGCTACGATATAGCTTTAAGAGGTTTTAAATCTAAGAGATTTAAAATAAAATTAGGTGGTACCACGATTTAGTCGTCCTATATATTCGAGAGAATATATAGGACTTTTTCATTTTGATTAAAATCAGAATTTTAATCAAAATGTTGATATAGGAAGGAGATAAAAGAATGGAAGAATTAATCAAAAAGATTCAAGCAGAAACAGAAAAGAAAATTACTGAGATTAAAGACAGTAAAGAGCTACAAGAATTAAAAGTAAAAGTTCTTGGAAAAAAATCTGAACTTTCAGAATCAATGAAAAAGTTGAAAGATTTAGCTCCGGAGGAAAGACCAAAATTTGGTGCTTTTGTTAATGAAGTAAGAACTAATTTAGAATCTAAATTTAAAGAGATGGAAGAAAAAATGTCAGCAAAAATGCTAGAAGAAAAATTAGCAAAAGAAGCTATTGACATTACACTTCCTGCTACTAAAGTAAGAAGAGGAAGCGAACATCCTTTAAATAGAGTAATTGAAGAGATTGAAGATTTGTTTACTTCTATGGGATATGATGTTGTAGAAGGACCAGAATTAGAAACAGATGAGTACTGCTTTGAAAGATTAAATCTTCCTCAGCGGACATCCAGCTCGTGATATGCAAGATAGTTTCTATATTACAGATAAATATTTGTTAAGAACGCAAACATCATCTGTTCAAGCAAGAACTATGGTTGCAAATGAAGAGAAAAGCCCAATTAGAATTATCACTTTAGGAAAAACATATAGAAGAGAAGATGATGCAACACATTCTCATCAATTTAATCAAATTGAAGGATTAGTTATTGATAGAAAAGAAACCAAAATTTCTTTAGCAGATTTAAAAGGAACTTTAGAAGTTTTCATGAAAAAAATGTTGGGAGAGAAAACAGAACTTCGTTTCAGACCAAGCTATTTCCCATTTACAGAGCCATCTTATGAGGTTGATGTAACTTGCTTCAAGTGTGGTGGAAAAGGATGCAGTTTATGTAAGCAAACTGGATGGATTGAAGTTTTAGGTTCTGGAATGGTTCATCCAAATGTATTAAGAATGAATGGATATGATCCTGATAAATATGCAGGATTTGCATTTGGAACTGGAATTGATAGATTGGCAATGTTTAAATATGGAATTACAGATATGAGATATTTATATGCAAATGATATCAAGTTCTTATCTCAATTTGATAGAATGGATAAATAGGAGGTTTTGTGAGATTGCGAAGCAATCACTCGAAAAAACGAAAGATTTAAATAATATTGATTAATAAAGAAAGAGGTTTTTTATGATATTAAGTAGAAATTTTGTAAAAGATTATATTGATTTAGATGATGAATTAAGTATCAAACAAATTGCAGAAGATATGACAAGAGTAGGAAATGAGTATGATGAAGCTAGAGCCTTAGTAAATTCTACTAATTTAATTATTGGAAAAGTTTTAGAATGTGAAATGCATCCAGATTCAGATAATTTACATGTTTGTAAAGTAGATGTTGGAAATGAAGTTTTACAAATCGTTTGTGGTGCTCCAAATGTAGCCAAGGGAGAAAAAGTAATTGTTGCTTTACCAGGAGCAGTTCTTCCAGGAGACTTCAAAATTCAAAAATCAGTAAAACGTGGTGTTGAATCAAATGGAATGATTTGTGCTTTATATGAAATTGGAATTGATAAAAAATTCTTATCTGAAGAAGATAAAAATGGAATTCATGTATTATCAGATGATGCCCCAGTTGGAAAAGATCCAATCGAATATATGAAGTTAAATGATGAGATTATTGATTTTGATTTAACAGCCAATAGAGGAGATTTATTAAGCATTTTAGGAATGGCTTATGAATTAGGAGCAATCTATGATAAGAAAGTAAAAGAAGTAGATTTATCTCATAGAGAATCAGGAGAAGATCTGAATAAATCTTTCGAATTAAAGATTAATACACCAAATTGTTCTTTATTCTTAGCTAGAAAAGTGGAAAATGTAGAAATTAAAGAAAGTCCAGATTTTATCAAAAATAGATTAATTGCATGTGGTGTAAGACCAATCAATAATGTTGTTGATATTAGTAACTATGTTATGTTAGAGCTTGGTCAACCATTACATTTCTATGATGCAGATAGATTAAATGGTTGTCTAGAAGTACGTCAAGCTCAATCAGGAGAAAAATTAACAACTCTAGATGAACAAGAAAGAATTTTAGATGAAAATGATTTAGTAATCTCTGATGGAAATAAAGGAATTGGTTTAGCTGGTGTTATGGGTGGACTTTCAACAGAAGTAGAAGAGACTACTAAAAATGTAATTATTGAAGCTGCTATTTTTGATTCTGTTATGGTTAGAAAAACTTCAAAGAAAATTTTGAGAAGTGAGGCTTCTAATAGATTTGAAAAAGGTTTAGATCCAAATAGAACTTATATGGCAATAGAAAGAGCTTGTAAATTATTAGCAGAATATGCAGGCGGAACAGTTGTAACTGGAATGTGTGAATATAATCAAGCAGATATGAAGGATAGAGAAATAGAGGTTTCTTATGAACAAATTAATGCTTTATTAGGAACTGAAATTCCAAAAGAAGAAGTTTTAAATGTGTATAGAAAACTTGGATTTACAGCAAAAGATAGTGGAACAACAGCAGATGTTATTGTTCCTAGAAGAAGATTAGATATTTCTATTCCAGAGGATTTAATTGAAGAAGTAAGCCGTATTTATGGTGTTGATAATATTGAAGGAAAACTTCCGGTTGTTCCAATGAAGAGAGGATCTAGAAATAACACTCTTCGTGAAATAAGAAGAAAAATGGTAAATCTAGGCTTAAATGAGACTTTGACATATGTATTAATCAATGATAAAGAAGTTCATAAATATACAGCAGATAGTTTTGAAGAATTAAGATTATCTGATCCAATGACAGAAGAAAGAAGTGTTTTAAGATATAGTTTGATTCCATCATTAGTAAAAACTTATGAATATAATAAGGCTCATTACAATAAAGATGTTTCTATTTTCGAGATTGGAAAGGGGTTCTGGAAAAAGGGAGAAGAATACGGAGAAAATAATAAACTTTGCGCTTTAATGACAGGAAATTACTTAGATTCTTTAGGAAAAGACCAGAAAGTAGATTTCTATGTAATGAAAGGCGTAGCAGAAGAAATTTTAGATTACCTTGGATATGGCGGAAGATATAGTTTTGTAAAACCAAAACAGGATATATGCGAATTCCATCCATATCAAACAGCTGAAATTTCAGTTAATGCTGATATCTGTGGAATTGTTGGAAAATTGCATCCAAATGAGACAAAAGATGATGTATATGTTTTAGAAATTAATTTAGATAAATTACTAGAAAAGAAAACAGGAAAAATGACATTTAAAGAAATTTCAAAATTTCCATCTGTTAATAAAGACTTAGCTGTAGTAGTAGATAAATTTGTTACTTCAGCAGAATTACAATCAGAAATCAAAAGAGCTGGTGGAAAATTATTCTTAGGTTCAAAAGTATTTGATGTTTATCAAGGTGCTCCATTACCACCAAATAAAAAGAGTATAGCAGTTTCTTTAAGTTTTGGAGCAAATGATAGAACTTTAACAGATGAAGAAGTAAATACAGTTTTGAATCAAATTATTGAACGTTTAGAAAAAGGTGTAAAAGCAGAATTGAGAAAATAATTTGCTTTGTAGATATGTACAAAAAATAACTAGGAGGTTGTAGCTACTAGTTATTTTTTACTAATTATTTTCTTCATCATGTAATGATTGACTTAAATTTTAATTAAGGATATAATATTTTACATACAAGAGAAAAATTGAAAGGAGATACGAGATGGGAGAGAAGAAAGATTCAGAAGCTGGAATTATATTCCTTATTATGATGATAATAGGATTGATTTTAGCTGCAATAGGACTAACATTTTACGTTACTGGATTGAAAAAGGAGAATGTTAAGTTATCAGATGCAGCTACTTCAAATACCAATAATGAAGTTGTAACTCCAGTATATGATGAAGAAGAGAAAGAAGTAGAAATAACAGTTGATGGTGAAGAAGATGATGAAGAATTAGTTGAAGAACAAGAAAGTACAGAAAATAAAAATGAGTTTTCAAATGTTGAAGTTAAAGAATGTTTGCAAAATTATTTAGGGTTAGTAGGAGTAATGCATGGTTCAACAGAGGGATTGTTAAGAAAATTAGGATATACAGATTTTGATGAATCTTCATTACCAGATTATTTTACAAAAACTAATATAAAGTATTCAGATTTTAAAAATAAAATGTTAAACTATATGACAGAAGAATGTTTCAATAATAGTAATGGGTTAAATGAATATTTTAAGGAAAAAGATGAATATTTAATTTATTCTAATGTAGGAGCCTCTGGATGGGGATTTGAAATAGAAAATGTTCAACTTGTTGAAGATTTAAAATATACAGCAATAGTAAATTATGGTGAAGAAAGACAGAATCAAAAAGAAATTAATTTTTCTTTAGAAGAAATTAACGGAAAATTAGTAATTGCAACTTGTGATTTTGATTTTAT
>JAFUWA010000011.1 GCA_017477355.1 Clostridia bacterium | reverse complement strand
TCAAGGATTCGAACCTTGGACCCACCGGTTATGAGCCGGTTGCTCTGACCAGCTGAGCTAATGGAGCGAATTCCTCTTCTCAGAACATGTTTTATTATAAACTATGAACAACTTTCTGTCAATAGTTTTTTGAGAAATTTTCAAGAAAATTAATATGTAATATGTACCTTTTTTATACTTCTCAAGCCAATTCAAAAGCATATACAAAAATGAAGATACTTAAAATGGAGACTTCCAATAAGTTTTAGCACTAGAGGATGTCAACCGACGTAAAGTATCTAAATATTTCGTATATGCCTTCAATCGGCTTAGAACATATCGTAAATTTTAAAACTTAATCTCCTAAGCAAATTCCGATTCTTCTTGCTGTATCTATTAATGGATCATCCATTGGAACAGTTCTATTTTTGCTTGAAGCAGCACCAACTGCTGTATCTTTTCCAACTACATCATCTAAAGAAACATATGTCATTTCCCCATGTTTGTAACTAACTAAAACATTAAAGATACCTTCCATTGCTAATTCCATAGCTTTTACACCATATTTAGTAGATAAAACTCTATCATAAGCTGAAGGTGTTCCACCTCTTTGAACATAACCTAATACTGTTGTTCTAGCAGAAAGACCTGTAATTTCTTCTAATTGGCCAGCAAGTTTTTCTCCCGCTCCACCAAGTCTAACGTTATCTAGTCCTTTTCCTTCGTCTAAAGTTCTCTTAACACTCAATTCTCCGTCTTTTTCTCTAGCGCCTTCTGAAACTACAATAACACTAAAGTTCTTTCCTCTTGCTTTTCTTTGATTAATTTTTTCAACAACTTTATTAATATCATAAGGGATTTCTGGAAGTAAAGCACAATCAGCTCCACCTGCGATTGCAGACTCTAAAGCTATCCATCCAGCATATCTTCCCATAACTTCTAATACCATAACTCTATGATGAGCTTCAGCTGTTGTGTGTAATCTATCTAATGCTTCTGTTGCAACAGATACAGCTGTATTATATCCAAATGTAATATCAGTAGCAGCAACATCATTATCAATTGTCTTTGGAATACCAATGCAATTTACACCTTTTCTAGAGAAGTCTCTACTTGATTTTTGAGTTCCATCTCCACCTAAAGTGAATAAGCATTCAAATCCATCATCTTTTAAGTTTTGAACACATTTATCTGAAAAATCTTTATATTCTACTTCTCCATTTTCATTAACAGTTTTTAAATTAAATACATTTGTATTATTTGATGAACCAATAATTGTTCCACCTCTATTAAGAATTCCTGAAGCATTTCCAGCTGAATCAAGTCTTACATAATCATTGTTTAATAATCCCTTATAACCTTCAATAAATCCATAACATTCAATTCCATTATTTTCTGCAGTCTTTACTATTGCTCTAATAACAGCGTTTAATCCTGGAGCATCTCCTCCATTAGTCAATATAGCAACCTTTTTCATAAGCTAGTCCTCCCAAAAAATATTTTTTAAACCATGAAATATTATATATTTTTCTTTTAAAGTTTTCAAGAGTTTTTTATAAAAAAGGATGAAAAATTAGGATGCACTTTTAAGTACATCCTATTATTACAACTAATTTATTTTAAAAGACTGACATCATATCCTAAATCTTGTTTCACTCCTCCCTCATAGAAAAGTGATGAATCTGTTTGTAAATATATAAGTAACATTCCTGTGATAATAATAAATGTTATTAAGCACATTCCAATTTTTCTAATTGTATCCTTCATTTTCTTTATTTTTTCTTCTTTCTGAATCCTTTGTTCTTCACTAATTGATTTCTCTTCAACATCTTCTTTCTTCTTATTGTTAAGTAATACTTTATCCAAGAACCAAGCTACTATAATACTTAGAACAGCACCTACTAAAAATTCAGAAAGCAAAAAATGAATACAAATTACGCATACTCCTACAAATCCTAACAATTTCAAGAAACTAACAAAAACATTTTCTTGTCGATTATTTTTCTCATTATAGGAACAATTTACAGCTAATATAGCAAGTAAAACTCCCAAAATCCAACAAATATAGTATGTTGTATCCATGATTGAATTTACAACTTTATAATACAAAGAATAATTATAATTATGTGCTATAGAAATACATCCAATTACAACTCCTATTTTATAAATACTATTTTTAGGACTTGTATAAAATAACGTTACTAATCCTGTTGCGCTTGCTACAATCCATTTGCTAGGTGCCGTTTCTTGCAATTGTTTTTTAGAAATTTCTTCTTTTTTACAATAATTTTGTTTTGTTTGATTTGTTACTTTCCTTAATTCCATGTTATTTTTTTCCTTTATTTAAATTATTTATTTTATTTTCAATATTCCTATATGCACCATTATAAAATTTCTGCATAAATACAGAATTCTTTTCTGCATACATCTTTTCTGCAATATCATCTGCAATCTCAATCATCATTCTCTCTATCTCACAAGTAAATGGCGCTGTCTCATTTGCCTTACCACTAAAAGCATTATTAATGCAAGAACAGGTATGATTACATCTTTTTCGATAGCTACACTCTTTACACTCTTCTAATTCTTGTTTTAATTCCAAATTTACTTTTCTTTGCTTTTCTTTATCAATTCCTGTATTACAATCTCCTATCTCATATCTATCATCATACATAAATTGCATACAAGGATAAATTTTTCCATTTGTTCCAACATTTGCTCCGCGAAGACCAACAGAACAATTATCATTAACATTGATTTTTTCATCTATGTAACTATTAATCTTTTCATCAATTGCTAATATATCAAATTCTTTTTCTTCACGCATTTTCATCATATATAAATCTGCAATTTGCTCAAAGCCTTTTCTTAAAATGATTAAATCTTCATCTTTCCATTTTGCAGTTAAATCAAACTGAAAATTGATTTTATGAAATCCTAATTTCAATAAATTTTCTACGTTGTCCAATAAAAATTGTTCATTATTTTTTGTTACAACTGGAACTGCAATCGGAATATCCGTCTTCTCTAATAACTTTTTAGTATTGCTTTCTACGAAAGAATATGTTGCTGATTGATTTTGATAAACTCTATTTTGATTTTGAACCTCCTCTAGCCCATCAATACTAATAGAAAATGCAATAAATGAATGTGTTTGCACAAATCGAATAAACTTATCATCTATCAATGTCCCGTTTGTTGTAATATTATATAAAAACTGTGTTTTACTTTTCTTAGAATCAATATATTCTGCAATCTCATAAATCAACTCTTTTTTCAGTAATGGTTCTCCTCCAAAGAAAGTTAAAATGCACTGTTTTGTTTTATTCTTAATTTCCCTATCAATTAACTTTTGGACAACTTCCAATTTTATTTCTGTATTAGCATGCATATTTTTTTCATAACAATATTTACAATTTAAATTACAGCTATCTGTTAAGTAGATGGAATAATTCATGGAGCCTCCTTATTCTAAATGTAAACAAAACGTATAGAAATTTCTATACGTTCAATTTTTATTGCTGTAAAAATGCCCTATATGCACGATAAGCATCATATACATCAAATTTTGATGTTAATTCATATGGTGCATGCATTGATAAAACTGGAACACCAATATCAATTGTATCGATTCCACGATTTGCAAAAGTTACGGCAATTGTTCCTCCACCACCTTTATCTACTTTTCCTAATTCTGATGAGCAATACGCAACTTTATTTTCATCAAAAATTCTTCTGATTTCTGCTACAAATTCTGCTGGTGCTTCACTTGCACCACTCTTTCCTCTTGCTCCAGTATATTTACAAATACAAACGCCATGCCCTAATCTACAAGAGTTTCTTGTATCATAATAACTTGAAAAAGTTGGATCAAATCCTGCATCTACGTCAGCTGAAATTGCTTGTGAATTGCTATAAACCTTTTCAATCATTCCAGGAGTATTTTCTCCACGTTTTTCTAACAATTCTATAATAAACCTTTCGAAACTTCTAGATTCCATACCTGTTACACCACAGAATCCAATTTCTTCCCTATCTGTTAAAATACAAATTGCTGTTTTAGTAGGATTATTTACTTCTAAAATAGATCTTAAAGATGTGTAACAACAAATTTTATCATCTTGACCATATGCACCAATTAAGCTTTCATCAAATCCTATACTTCTTGCTTTATAAGCTGGTACAAATTCTAATTCTGAACTTGTAAAGTCAACTTCTTTAATACCATATTTTTCATTTAATAATCTTAAAATATTTAATTTTACTTTTTCAGAAACTTTCTCATCCTCATAAGGCATTGTTCCTGCAACAATATTTAATTCTTCCGCTTCAATTCCTTCTGATAATTTTCTTGCATCTTGACCTCCACGTGATAAGTGTGGTGGTAAATCTGTAATATAAAATACGGGATCAGTTTCTTCTTCTCCAATTGAAATCCAAATTCTTTCCCCATTTGTTTTTGCAACAATTCCGTGTAATGCTAAAGGTACTGTTGCCCATTGATATTTCTTAATTCCACCATAATAATGTGTCTTTAAAAGAGCTACCTCATTTTCTTCATATAATGGATTCTGCTTTAAATCAATACGTGGAGAATCCCCCTGCGCACCAACCATTTTTAATCCATTTTCTAACTTTTCCTGACCAATTACTGCTATATATAAACTTCTATTTCTGTTTACCCAAAATACTTTGTCTCCAGGATTTAAACTTTCTACATCTTTCAACTCTTTAAAATCATTTTTTAATAAAATCTCTTTTGAAAACTGAACAATCTCTTTCTCTGTTTTTGCCTGATTCAAATAATACATATAATCATTTGCAAATTGAAATACTTGTCTGTTTTCCTCTTCAGACATCCCATTCCATCCACTTTTCTTTGTATTGAAAAGTCTTTCTTTTAATACTTCACCTTCTGTTTTTTCCATTTTTCTCCTCCTTTGTTTATATACCATACATCTCTAAAACTCTTGATCTAAACTTAATTGGCTTATCAGAGTATTCAAATGCATCCGCCAAATTCTTAACTGCACCTTCTGCTTTACTTTCATCATTCGTATGTACATATGCAATTACTTCACCAACTTGAACTTCATCTCCAATTTTCTTTTGAATGGTTAATCCAGCTGTATTATCAATCTCATGTTCATCTTTCATTCTTCCAGCACCAATATATCTTGCAATACTTCCACAAATATCAGCATCAATTTTTGTAATATATCCTGAATTTGTAGCAAATACTGGTAAAATCATTTTAGCTTTTGGAAATCTATTGGGATTATCGATATATTCTGGGTCACCACCGCTGAGCAATTACCATTTGTTTAAATTTTGTTAAAGCTTGTCCAGAATGAATTACATTTAACACTTTAGCTGCATTTAATGTTAAATCTTTTTCTCCATATGCTAAATTTAGAACAATGCTTGCTAAACTTACTACTGTATCTTCTACATCTTTTGACATATCTCCATTTAAAGCCTTAATTGTTTCTTGAATTTCCAATATATTTCCTACACAATTTCCTACTGGCTCATCCATTAACGTAATAATATATCCAACCTGCTTATTTAATGCTTTTCCAATTCTAACTAATAATTTTCCAAGACGTCTTGCATCTTCTTTAGAATCAAGATATGTTCCTTTTCCACAACTTAAATCAAATACAATCTTGTTACTTCCTGTCGCAATTTTCAAACTCATTAAGCTAATTGCAATCAAAACAATACTATCTCTACAAGAAATTTCATTTCTTAACTTATAAAATTTATTCTCTGCTGGTGCCAAATTCAAGTCCTGACTAACAATACTAATTCCAATGTTTTGAACATTATCTTGAAACTCTTGAATTGAAATATTAGATTTAAAACCAGGAATAGAAGCAAGTTTGTCAATTGTTCCTCCAGAGATTCCAAGACCTCTACTAGAAATCTTAGCAACTGGAAGCCCCAAAGCCGCAATAACTGGAAGCAATATTAGAGTTACCTTATCTCCAACACCTCCTGTAGAATGTTTGTCTACAATATTATCAGAAATCTGATTTAAGTCTAATACATCTCCAGAATTTCCAACTTCAATCACAAATCGAATGATTTCATCTTCCGTTAAACCATTCATATAAATATAACTCATTAATGCCGCTGCTTGACTATCTTTAATTTCACCTTTTACCCATTTTCCAACGAAATATTTTATTTCATCTTTATTAAGTTCTCCTTTTGGGCCTGCTATTCTTTTTTTTGCAATGATTGAGCCTATATCCATTTTTCCCTTGTTCCTTTCTTTTTATTCGTTTATAAACTTTGAACATTTAAACAACGTCCCTAAATTTTTTTCTTTAACCAATCTTCTTTGATGAACGTTTTTCTATGTATCATACAAAGTCCATTTTCTCGAATTGCATTGATATGAAATGCTGTTCCATATCCTTTGTGTTTGGCAAAGCCGTACTGTGGATAAATTTTGTCATATTCATACATCATTCTATCCCTTGTTACTTTTGCAATAATAGATGCACATGCAATTGAATATATTTTAGCATCTCCTTTGATTACTGAAATATATGGTATTCCACATGTATCAATCTTATTTAAGGCATCTACCATAATCACATTTGGTTTTACTTCTAATCCACTAACAGCTTCTGTTAATGCTTTCTTTGTTGCCTCTAAAATGTTAATATTATCTATTACAACTTGATCCACAATTCCTACACTATAAGCGATTGCTTCTTTGGTAATTAAATCATATAATTGATCTCTTTTCTTTTCTGAAACCTTTTTAGAATCGTTAACTCCTTCTATCATAGAGTCTTTGGGCATAATTACCGCACCAACAACAACAGGACCAGCTAGTGGCCCTCTTCCTGCCTCATCAATTCCACAAAGTAGTTCAAATTTTCCACTTTCGTATATTTTTCTTTCTTCTTCTTTCAGTAATTTCAAACGTTCTTCTTCTTTTTCTTTCATATACCCTCTATATTACTTAAAGTCACTTAATTTATGGATTGCATTACCTTTATTAGCATATCCTTTCGTACTAGCAACTTCTACTTTATTATCTACTAAATCATATTGAACAATAATTGTATCTCCTTCTGCTAAATTTTTAGTATCAATTCCTTGTGCAACTAATACATTTTCATTCCAAGAACAATAAATCATTTTATCTCTCGTTGGAATCTCTGTACTTCCAACTTCAAATCCAACTGCTTGTAGCTCTTTCAAATCGTCTATATAACTTGTTCCTTGATTACTACCTCTCGCACCACTTCCTCCAAGTTTTTCTTCTATGGTAGCGTTTGAAACAGCAAGAAGTTTAGCCGTTCTGGCATCGCTATCTTCATCATCATATTCAAAAAGATATTCCTCTAATAAAATTTCTGCCCTAGATTGTACCATATATAACATTGTTTTCATTTTGTTTTTTTGACTATTTTTCAAAAGTTCCGTACCAGTTGAAAATGTAATACTAAATAAAATCAACATTACAACTATTGTAACAACTAACACTGTTAAGGTTACACCTAATTTATTTTTTATATTCATAAAAATCTCCTAATTTTAAGTTTATTTTAACTATTCATATGTATTATATCTTTATAGAAAAAAATTTTCAATATAAATTTTTAATTTTATCTTGTATTTCAAATTTTTTTTGAGTATGATTATAGATGATGAAATTAAAAATTAATTTGAATTTTATTGGAGGTAAATTATGGATAATGACAATCAATTTAGTTACAGCGCCCAAAATAATTTTAAACAAGTTCAAAAACCACCAAAAGGACCAGGATTTGGTTCTAGAGTAGTTATTCCTTTTATTTCAGGCACTTTAGGTGCTTGCTTAGTAGGAGGAGTTTGCTTAGGAATTCCAGGAATAAAAGATAGACTTCTAAGCTCAACCGAAACTGAAAAAAAATCAAATGATGATGAAAAGAAATCAACAAAAGCGTCATCTTCTTATATTAGCACCCTTGATAACAGTTCTTATAATGCAAAATTAATGGATATTGCTGAATACTCTGAAACTTCAGTAGCTGTTTCGGAATCAGTTCTTCCTTCTGTTGTTGGAATTACAGTTACTTATGATGTGCAATCTTTTGGAGGAACAACAACAGCAGAAGCTTCTGGCTCTGGAGTCATCATCAGTGATGACGGTTATATTATTACAAATAACCACGTTGTCAGCTCAACTTCTGATTCTTTCTATTATCAATTATCAGAAGCAAAAGATATTAAAATCCATCTTTATGGAACTCCAGAAGATGAATTATATGACGCTGAAATTATTGGAAAAGACGCTTCTACAGATTTAGCTGTTTTAAAAATTGAAGCTGAAGGATTACAAGAAATTGCAATTGGAGATTCTTCTAACTTAAGAGTTGGAGAATTTGTTATGGCAGTTGGAAATCCTCTTGGATTAGAAAGTTCTGTTAGTGCTGGCATCATTAGTGCCATTGATAGAGAAATCGAAGACGGAGAATACAATTTTACAACAATTCAAACAGATGCAGCTATCAATTCAGGAAACTCTGGTGGTGCATTAGTAAATTCTAAAGGAGAATTAATTGGAATCAACTTCTTAAAGGCTTCAAGCAGTGGTGTAGAAGGAATTGGATTTGCTATTCCAATTAACTCTGCAATGGATACTATCGATGATTTAATTGAGGTTGGATATGTTAAAAAGCCATACATTGGAATTGAAGGACGTAATGTAACAGAAGACTTAGCCCAAAAATACGATTCAAAAGTTGGTATTTATATTGACACAGTTCTTGAAGGAACTCCAGCCGAAGAAGCAGGGCTTCAAGAAGGAGATGTTATTACAAAAATTGACGACCATAAAGTAGAAACCATTCAAGAATTGAATAACTATAAAGCACAAAATTATGAAATTGGTGATGAAATTACTTTAACTGTTTACAGAGATAACAAAGAGAAAAAAATTAAGCTTACTTTAGGGGAACAACCAAAAGAAGAACCTGAAGAATCAGACAATGAAGACTCTATTCAAAATAGAGCTGATACTCTTCAAGATTATTATGATATGTTTGATGAATATTATAGATATTTCTATTATTAAAAACTTAAGGAAAATTGAGGGAAATTGGGACGTACCACTTTTCCCTCTTTTTTATAAAAAAAAGAAAGAGGGAAAAGTGGTACGTCCCAATTTCCCTCTAATTTTTCTTTTATTATTCAACCGTTACTGATTTAGCTAAATTTCTTGGTTTATCTACGTCTAATCCTTTTTCTTTTGAAATATAATATGCTAATAATTGCAAAGGAATTACTGATAAAACTGGACTAATATATTTACTAATTCTTGGAATTCTAATTACTTCGTCAAACGTCACATGCTCTAATTCTTGATTAGTTACAATAAATGTTTTTGCCCCTCTTGTAATAACTTCTTGCAAATTGCTAACTGTTTTTGGAGCCAAATCTTCGTCTGTCATAATTCCAACCACTGTTACTCCATTTTCAATCAAAGCAATTG
The DNA here is from genome assembly GCA_017477355.1 of Clostridia bacterium. Lineage (GTDB taxonomy): Bacteria > Bacillota > Clostridia > TANB77 > CAG-508 > Scatovivens. The sequence goes on along the minus strand of JAFUWA010000011.1, from coordinate 5,059 downwards.
GTCCATGTTTTAACTCACCTGCTGCATATGCTTCACTATGGATATAAGAAATTTCTTTTAATTTTAAAGCGCCTTCCATCGCAACACTAGAATCAATTCCACGTCCAATGAAAAATGCATTTTTCTCTGTAAAAATTCTATTAGCAAATGCTTTTATTTTGGAAGTATCTCTTAATACCTCTTCTACTTTGGATGGTAACTCTAAAATCTCTGATTTTAATTCTTCAATTTCATCATGTGCAACATCTAAAAGCTCTGCAAAATAAATTGCAATAATTGCTAAAAGTACAATTTGAGAAGTATATGCTTTCGTAGAAGCTACTGCTATCTCAGGTCCTGCATGTGTATATAAACTATAATCCGCTTCATTTGTAATAGAACTTCCTATTACATTTGAAATAGCAATTGTCTTTGCACCTTTTGCTTTAGCAAGTTTCAATGCTGCGATTGTATCTGCAGTTTCACCAGATTGAGAAATAAAAATGCATAAACTCTTTTCTGTTACTAATGGATTTCTATATCTAAATTCTGATGCAATATCCACTTCTGTCTGAATTCTACAATATTTTTCAATAATTTTACGAACAGCCAATCCTGCATGCATTGCTGTTCCACAGGCTACAATATAAATTCTGTCCAAACTATTTAAATACTCTTTTGTAAAATCTAATTCCTCTAAATTTGTTTTTACTCCTTTGGTAATTCTAGCTCCAATTGTTTCACGAATGGATTTTGGTTGTTCAAAAATCTCTTTTAACATGAAATCAGCGTAATCACCTTTTTCTGCTGCACTCATATCCCAAGTAATATTTTTTGGTTGTTTAAAGATTTTACTTAATTCTAAATCATAAAATTCAATATTATCTTTACTCAAAACAGCAAATTCATAATCATCTAAAAGATAGAAATCCTTTGTAAAGGAAAGAATGGCAGGAATATCTGAACTAATGTAATTCTCTCCTTCCCCCTTTCCAATTACTAATGGGCTATCTTTTCTAATGACAAACATTTTATCTTTAAAATCTTCGTTTAAAACTTCAATTGCAAAACTTCCTTTTAGATCTTTTACTGCTTTTGCCATAGATCTTAAAAAAGCCATTTCATTTTTTTCGACTTCTCTTTCATAATAATAATGAATCAAATTAGGAATTACCTCTGTATCTGTTTGAGAAAGGAATTCATATCCATTATCATTCAAAAACTTCTTTAATTCAACATAATTCTCAATAATTCCATTATGAACAACTGCTGTTGTTTTTTGGTTATCCATATGAGGATGTGAATTAATATCTGTTGGTTTTCCATGTGTTGCCCATCTAGTATGAGCAATTCCAACCGTTCCTTCTAGTTTTTGAGTTTCAGGAATCTCTAATAATCCTGCTACTCTTCCTTTATTTTTAATCGTTTTGATTCCTTCTGCTTCCATAGTTGCAATTCCAGCAGAATCATATCCTCTGTATTCCAACCTTAGAAGTCCATTAATTAAAATTGGCTCTGCTTTTTTCTTACCAATATATCCAACTATACCACACATATTAAATTCTCCTTTTTTCTTATTTAAAATGTGTTGTCTATCACAATTTGAAATATTCTCTGTTTAAATATCACTACTTATTTTTCAATATTTCTTACGATTATTGCCAACCGTCAAAGTATCCGCCGAATCTTTCGATAAAACTTTGAACCTCGTCAACTTCTAATATTAAGAAGTCCAGGCGCTAGGTATCCCTTTACTATTTTCTCCTTTCTAAAACATAGACTAACATTTGTTATATAATATTAAAAAACTTCAAAAATGTCAATCATTTTTGAAGTTTCCTTTTTTATTTTATTCAATATAATCAATAGTTCTTAAAAGATCCATATAATCATAAAGACTAACAGATTCTACTTCATAATCATATAAAATAATAAAATAGTCATCATATTGCATTGTAAACAAAACACTATAATACCCATTTTCTAAACTTACAATAGAATAATAAGTATCGCTTCTATTAAGGTACACATAATTTTTTCTATAATTTCTTTGATCTGTTAAATCTTCTAATAATTCCTCATGAGCTTCCTCTAAACTCTCTTCATAATCATTATCAATAACCATTAGCAAAATCTTTTTTTGACCATAATCATCTGTTAAATAAATATAATTATCTCCGTATGTATCAGTTTCCTGCCAAACTTCAGGAACTGTAAATTTTATATTTTTTTCTTCCAATAAAAATTCATTAGCATTATAGCTACTATACTGATTCTGGTAATAATCATAATAGTCATCATAATAACTATAATTGCTGGTTATATCATTTCTTTCATTATTACTTTTTGCTATTTGAGCCATAAAACTAATAACAAGAAATAGTATTATTGGCAAAGCGAAACAAATTAAGCTAATAAACATTTTAGTTGCTTCATAATTGTTACGTCTTTGAGTTGTTGTCGTTCTAAAATTTAAATTAGGATTTATATATGGTCTATTACTCCACGCTCTATTCATACTGCTTGGTTGCTTATTTTCCCAAACATTATTAGAACTAGGAGTTTGCCTATTTGTAGAAGCATTCGATACCGTAATATCACTTGACATAATTGGATTCTCATCTTTATCTGTAAATCGAATTCCCCCATTAGAAAAAGTATTACCATCAATTGGATTATTATCTTTTCTAATAAAAGTATTCATGTCTTTAATCATATTGTTTGTAGCTTCATATCTTCTCAATAAACTTGCAATCTCTGCATAAGCAAAGAGCAATCCTACTGCCATTGCAAAAAATTCTCCAACACAGTTATTTAAAACATGATTAGAATACTCTGTATAAGCAGTTGATTTCTTAAATTGATCAAAAGTCATGCTTTCTTTTTGGGCAAGAATATAAGGAAAAAATAAAGCTAACGTTAAAACAAATATAGCAATCGAAATAATTACAATCGTTCTAAATGTTTTTCCATTCACAATTCCTTTAAAAAACTTATATCCTGCAACTGCCATAATTGGTATAAATGCTGGCAAAATTCCTAAATTGAAAGAATAAAAATAATATAGCATAATCCACGGAATTGTTCCAATTAATCCTCCAAGTAAAGAACCTACATAACTCCAAAAACAATTATCATCATGTTCTATTTCCTTGATTACTTCCTCTTCTTCCATATATATTTCTCCTTTTCTTATGTTTATGATAAAATTAAAATAATTTTTCTAATTTATACTCTTTTTCTAATTTCTCGTTTAAATATAATCTAGATACTATTTCAAATTCTTTTTGTGCCTTATCTGATAATTCAAATGAAAAAATTTTTTTGCTATCCACTTTTGTAGAATAAATAATTGCATTCTTAGTCGCTTCTGAAATATTAAATGCTCCTGTATCCTGTTTTTTACAGGCATCACATTTAAATCCATTATCCTTAAAGGAAAAAGCTGTTAAATTCTCTTTCATCTTGCAACCAACACATTCATTTACATTTGGCGCAAATCCGATAATTTTCATCAACCTCATTTTAAAAACAGAAGTAATAAAATCTAAATCTTTATCTGTTTCAGAAATTGCATATAAAGTATTTAAATATAGTTTTAAAATATGAAATGAATTTTGATTCTCAGTTGTAATATCATTTATAATTTTGGTAATATGAGATGCATATGTTAGCTTGTCTAAATCAGTTCTTAAATTATAAAACATTTCAATTGTTTCACAAGAATTGATTGTGTATGTATCTCCACCTTTGAAAAGCATATACTCTCCAAAAGTGAAAACTTGCGTTGCGGCTAATAATTGGCTTTTTGTTCTTCTTGCTCCCTTTGCTGTACAACTAATTTTTCCAAAGTTAGGAGTAAGCATTGTTAGCATTTTATCAGAATCTCCAGAATTGCTTTCAGCGATTATTATTCCATTTACTTTCAGGTTTTTTGCCAATATTCTGCTCCTCCATTCTCCTATACTTGCAATACTCTAGATAATCTGTAATTTCACCTGTTTTTGCAAAATTTTTCCAAGCCTGTTTTTGATTCATAAAATCACATCCTCTAGACTTATCTATTTGTATTTTTCCAAAAAATATTCATCCTAATTTTAACTTATTTTAATTTAAATTTTTGATTGACAATAGATTCTAAATTCATCCAATCTTCTTTTACTTTTACCCACGTACGAAGGTTTACTTTACAATCAAACATTCTCTCCATATCCTGGCGAGCATATGTTGAAATTCTCTTTAACATCTCTCCACCTTTTCCAATAATAATTCCTTTATGAGATTCACGTACACAATAAATTGTTGCTTCTATATGATAAAAAGGTTTGCCTTTTGATGTTTCTTTTGTTTCAAACTTTTGAACTTCTACATAAATTCCGTGTGGAATTTCTTCATTCAAAAGTTTTAACGCTTTCTCGCGAATTACCTCTTCCGCTAAATTTCTCATTGTTTGATCTGTATATTCTTCGTCATCATAATACTTTGGACCTTCTGGAAGAATTTTTTCAATCTCTTGAATAATCGTCTCTGTTCCATCATTTTTCAATGCTGAAACAGGAATAATACTTGTAAAATCATACTCATTTTTGTAAGTCTCAATTAATTTTAAAATCTTTTCTTTAGGAAGTAAATCTACTTTGTTAATTACTAGGATAGTTGGCTTTTTGGCTTCTCTTATTTTATCTAGAATTTGTTCGTTCTCATTAGATACACTTTTTTCTGTTCCATCTACTAAAAATAAAATACAGTCAACTTCTCCTATCATAGTATATGCAGTATCAATCATTATTTTGCTTAACTTTGTCTTTCCTTTATGAATTCCTGGAGTATCTGTCATAATGATTTGTGAATTTTCTCTATTGATAATGGCTTTTATTGCTGTTCTGGTTGTTTGAGTTTTATAAGTTGTAATCGAAACTTTTTCTCCCACTAAACTATTTAGTAATGTTGATTTTCCACTATTGGTTTTTCCAATTAAGCTTACAAAACCTGATTTAAATTTCTCCATCTGCATCTCCTTTTTTGTTCACTCCTTGATTAGTCTCTTGTAATATCTAATAAATTTAAAACATATTCTTCT
>JAFUWA010000029.1 GCA_017477355.1 Clostridia bacterium | reverse complement strand
TATTATTATGTTATAATCTGCAATTGTAAGTTCATTTTTATGGAGCCTTATTTTATTATTATTGTATACACCTCATTTTCAGAATCAGTTTCTAAACTCCAATTCTCATCAATTTCACCCCAAGATTGTTCACAATAATAAGTTAGAGTTGCATAATTCATCCATCCACTTGTCCCATAACCGCCAGGCCAACTGAACATATTCCAATCATCCAATGGGTTATAAGCACATCTAAATCCTTTCAGTATATTAGGGCTATCCCAAACTGCGCTTCCGACCACATGATAAATTTTGCATCTGGATTTTTGAAATATCTATAAAAACTATATTATCTACATTTGATATATCAACATCATTAATCACTATACCATTTATGATTGGAGGAACAACTAATCTTGTTTTTTTGCATTCCCCTGGTTGATCAATGGTTTGATCTCCATAAGCCCAAGCATTTCCTGGAAAATTTATATATTTTGTATTAATATATGCAACACCATTAGCGCTTGCAATCCAAAAATCAGCAGGTACTTCTTGAGGCTCTAAATAATTGTCATCTTCACCTCCTAAAGCACTAAAATCTACTGTTATTCCACCTATAGTTATTATATCGTTTTCATCTAAATAAGCAACTTCTTCATCTGTTAATTTTCCCTGTTCATGCAATTCATCTATTACTTGCGCTCTTGTCTTCTTTGTTCCACCACTGTATTCTGCTCCTGTATTATTTGCTACCTCTAATGCAACAATCTCTTTTACTTCTCCTCCTCTTGATGACTCCTTTGCAGTTGTAGCTTTTGTTAATACACCATTATCTCCAATTACTAGTGCTATGCTAACTCCTGCTAATACAAGTAATACAATAATTGTGATTACTAAAGCAATTAAAGTAATCCCGGTTATTTCTTCCGTTTTTCTTAAAATAATTCATTTGTGAATACCCCTTTCAAAACTATTATTTGTTAATATTTTCATAATAAATTTATAGCATATAACCTAAAAAAAAACAATATATTTTATATTATTTTTCTCTTATATTTAACATTCTTAAAGCATTTAATATTGCTATTATAGAAACACCAACATCTGCAAAGACTGCAAGCCACATGTTTGTTAAACCAAGTGCTGATAATACTAATACTAAAATTTTTACAAAAATGGCAAATATAATATTTTCTTTTACAATTTTCATGTTTTTTCTTGCTAATCGAATTGCTAATGCTATTTTGGAAGGCTCATCTGTCATCAAAACAACATCTGCTGCTTCTATTGCTGCATCACTTCCAACACCTCCCATTGCAATTCCAATATCAGAAATTGCAAGAACTGGACTATCATTAATTCCATCACCTACAAAAAATAATTTTTCATCTTCTGCTTTATTATCAATTAATTCTTTTACTTTTTGTACTTTGCCATCTGGCAAAAGTTCACTATAAACTTCATCTACGCCAACTTCTCTGCTAACTGCTTCTGAAATTCTCTCTTTATCTCCAGTAAGCATGACTGTTTTTGTAACTCCACTTTGTTTCAAACTTTTTATTGCTTCTTTAGCATCCTCTTTAATAGAATCTGCAATTAAAATATATCCAGAATATTTCTTATCAATTGCAATATAAAGTACTGTTCCTATTAAATCTTCTTCTGAAAATTCAATTTCAAAATCATTTAGTAATTTATTATTTCCAACTAAAACCTCTTTTCCCAGAACAAACCCTTGTATTCCGTGCCCTGCAATTTCTTTAATATCCAAGATTTTACTTTCGTCAATTTTTTTGCCATATTCTTCTTTTAATACTTTTGCAATTGGATGACTTGAATAAGCTTCTGCATAAGCTACTAATTCTAATAGTTCTCTTTCTCCAATTTCAATTGCTTTCATTTCTTGAATTTTAAATTCACCTTTTGTTAAAGTTCCTGTTTTATCAAAAACACCAATTTTTACTTTTGATAAGGTCTCTAAATAATTACTTCCTTTAATCAAAATTCCATTCTTAGCTGCTCCACCAATTCCACCGAAGAAACTTAAAGGAATTGAAATAACTAATGCACATGGGCAGCTAACTACTAAGAAAGAAAGTGCTCTATAAATCCAAGTTGTAAAAGGATGACCACTCATTAATAATGGTGGTAAAATAGCTAAAATTACAGCAATGATAACAACTATAGGTGTATAGTATTTTGCAAATTCCGTAATAAAATTCTCTGACTTAGATTTTTGAGAACTTGCATTTTCAACCAATTCCAAAATTTTACTTACAGTTGATTCTCCAAATTTTTTCGTAGTTCTTATTTTTAGAACCCCTTCTTGATTAATAGAACCACTTAAAATTTCATTTCCTACTTTTACAGAGCGAGGAACAGATTCTCCTGTTAATGCTTTTGTATCAATAAAAGATTCTCCCTCAATTACAACACCATCAATAGGAACTTTTTCTCCTGGTTTTACTAAAATTTCACTTCCAATTTCTACTTCATCTGGATTGACTATTTTTATTTCTCCATCTATCAAAAGATTTGCCTCATCTGGTCTAATATCCATTAAAGAAGAAATTGATTTTCTAGATTTATCAACAGCAATTGCTTGGAATAGTTCTCCCACTTGATAAAAAAGCATAACAGCAACTGCCTCTGGAAATTCAGAAATTCCAAAAGCACCAAGAGTTGCAACCGCCATCAAAAAATTTTCATCAAACACCTTTCCTCTTATAATATTGCGAAATGCTTTTCTCAAAATCTCAAATCCTACAATAATATAAGAAATAATAAACAATATTTTACTCAAATAGAATTCATCTAAAATATTCAATTTACCAATAATAATTGCTATAATATAAACTATCATAGCAATCATTATCTTATTCAATTTTTTCTTATTTTTCTTTGTCATTTAATGACCTTCTTTCTAAACCTCTTTAATTGTTACATCAGGCTCTTCTTTTTTTATAACTTTCTCAACATCTTTCATAATAGAATCTTTTTTATCTTCATCTAATTCAATTGTCATCTTTTCTGACATAAAAGAAATTGTTGCTTTGTCTACTCCTTTTACTTTATTAATAGCTCTTTCAAGCTCTGCTGCGCAATTTGCACAGTCTAATCCTTTAATTCTAAAATCACATTTCATAACCTTTTCCTCCTTTTATACTTTTGTCAATTTTCTCTAAAAGTATCTTTTATTTTCTATGTTCAATATGTTCAAATCCAACTTCAAAAACTTCTTGCACATGTTCATCATCTAATGTGTAGAAAACTTCTTTTCCTACCTTTCTACATTTTACGATTCCACACCTTCTTAAAGTTCCAAGTTGATGAGAAATAGAAGATTTACTCATATTCAAAACATTTGCAATATCGCATACACACATCTCGTTTTTATCTAATGCATATAAAATTTTGACTCTTGTTGTATCTCCTAAAATCTTAAAGAATTCAGCTAATTTGTTAAAACTATCTTCTTCTGCCATCAATCCTAAAACTTTAGAAACAACGTCTTGATGGATAATATTACAATCACAAATAAATTCGTTTTTTGACATATGATTTCCTCCTATAACAATTGAACAGTTATTCAACCTTTCTAATACTATTATAGTTGAATTGTTATTCAATTGTCAAGTAAAATAAAAAAATAATGAAGTAATTTTTTGTACTGAACCCAAAAAGTTGGACAGTATAAATTAGGCTACTAACTCGGAATGCTCTCTGTATTGAACAGGGGACATTCCTTTTAGTTTGCTCTTAATTCTTCTGTTATTATAATATTCTATATATTCAATTATATC
>JAFUWA010000003.1 GCA_017477355.1 Clostridia bacterium | reverse complement strand
TATTTCTTATTATTTCTTTTTAATAATTTTAGCAACAATCACTGTAATATCATCTTTGGGTGTTCCAAAAGAATTATCAATTGCTTCATTAATAATCAGATCCGCAATCTTTTGAACATTATTTGTATTTACGTTTTTCAAAAACTCCTCTATCCAGTCTTTTTTATGTTCATCCTTTGCCTCTAACAGTCCATCACTACACATTAAAATAATGTCACCCTCTGCTAGTTCGGCTTCATTTGTATCTAGCTTAGCATCCTGAACAATCCCTACTGGTAAGCTAGATCCTCTATAAACATTTACCATCTTTTTATTTTTAATATAAGTATTACATGCCCCGTTTTTTGAAATTAAAATATTTCCACTATATAAATCTAAAACGCTCATATCTAGGGTCGCATACATTTCGCTATCTTTGTTAAAATTTAATTCAGAATTAATTAACTGAATCGTTTCTTCTTGTTCAAATCCATTAGATAATAATGTATTTAAGCTGTCAATCACAAATTTACTAGCTTTTCTTGCTGTTTCTCCACTTCCCATTCCATCACTAATTGCTAATAAATATTTTCCATCCTTTAGTCTTATTTGTAAATTAGAATCTCCACTTACTTTTCCACTACCATCTTTTGAAATTTTACTACTTCCAACCTGCAATCCAAACTTATCCTCAGAAGAATAAACTTGCATATATTCTCCTGTGGATGGATTTTTTTTGTCTTTTTGGAAAGAACATTTTGTTTCTAAACTTCTTGAAATCAACATTTCTATATTTGCAATTTTACTTTTTTCTCTAATAGAACCTTCATTATAATCTAAATTTAATTCTATAATATATTTTCCATTTTTACACTTATCCACTTTTACATTTTTTATTGGATACATTTTTCCTTTTAGTAAAATGGATATCTCTTTTTCTTTATCTTCGAATTTTTTTAACTCTTTTTCATCCTTTGTAATACTTGTAATCATATTTGTTACATTTTTTAATTCATTTTCCAGTTTTTCTGCTTCTTCTTTCTTTACATTAGCTTTTACAGAATTAATTTGTAGCTCTTTATATGTTCTGTTTGCCACTTTAATAATTTCTTGTAAGTCATCTTTTAGCTTTTTATCCCTAAGCAAAATATAATTATTATATTTTCTAAAAATCTCTAATGTCTCTTTTTCAGTAATGACATCGTCTTTTATTAAGCTCTCAAAAAAGTCTCCAATTAAATTTTCATTACGTATTAAGTCTTCATAAAATATATTTTCCGTATAATTTTCAAGATGTTCCAAAAAATTATCAATATAAACCTCTTTATTTAATAATTCTGATTCTTCTCCATTTTTAATAAAGAAGTTATGGTTCATATCGGAAATTGTTTGTGCAACTGCATTTATTTTTTCTTTTATTTCCTCATAATAATTTAATCTATGTTCTCCTGAATTGCCAAGCAAAACTCTTGCATCAAACTTTTTCCTCTCAAATTTCTTTGGCATAACAATATGCGCTAATATTCCTGCCAAAATTCCACTAATAATAAAAACTAATATTTGAAAAAGTTCTATATTACTAATTAAAGTTAAACTTGCTCCGATTGCTAAACCTGTTATTCCTCCAAAAGAAATTCCATGCTTGAATCCTATATAAATCACTAATAATGTAATAAAAATATAACTAATACTATAACCAATGATTTCAATGTCTTTAAAAATAGAAATCGCAATTGCAAATATAATAGACGCTGCAATTATTTCTTCTACTGTAAAAGCATTCTTTTTAGAATAGTCTCTAATAACTACAATTCCATTTACAAATATTTTATAAAAAGTATATGTAATACATGCAATAATAAATCCTAAAAACACATCTGATATAGAAAAAGTTCCTCTTATATTTTTTACCAAGCATTGTAAAAATACTGCAAAAAACAATCTTGTCCCTACCTTAAAGATTTCATTTCTGTCTTCTGTTGAAATTTTTGGTTTAAAGAAAAATATTAATAAGAAAAATATTAAAGATGTATAAAAATAATTGGAAAATCCTACCCCACTATGAAAAATTGCCACAGAAATAATAGAAACAATATACACCATAAAAATTGGTATTGTACTTCCTAAGCAAGCCGCAATCATGGCCAATCCAAATGGTAATATATGATTTTTAATTTCTGTCATAGAAAGTAAGAAAGTAAGAATATAAATGATACAATTACGAGGTTTAAATAATTCTTTTAGCAATAAATTGATTTTATTTTCTCTCATTTCTTCATCACGATCAATAACATTATTATCAGAAACATTTTGAAACATCCTTAACCACCTTATATTTGGTATTTTTAGTCCAAAAATTGTAATATACCAAATTCCTTTCGCATATTTTATAGTAATATTTTATCTTTCTTAAAAGATATTTTTTGTCAAAATTACTATAAAATATTAAAATTCTTATTGCATTTTGTGATAATTTATTTGAACTTTCTTACAATTTCGTTAAAGTTCAGTCATTATTTTATTATACATTGGTCAAAAAAGCAAGAATTTTGTAAAAAAATATACCAAATGAAAAAACACCTTATGCTATTTTCTATGTGATAATAAAAAAAGTGGGAAATGAGGATGTCCTCATTTCCCACTTTTTATGAGATTAATTATTTTTTAATTAATACTTTTTTCTTAATGATAACAATTGCTACTGCTACCAATGTTACTGAGATTAATACAACTAAAATTAATTGCATTGTTCTAGATTCATCTGCATTTAAACCTGTTGGTGGAGATAATGTAATTACTTCTGTTGCACTAGCATCTTTCTCTTTACCTTGGGCTGCTGCATAAATTCCTACTGGTTCTCCGCCCTCTAATTCATATGGGTTTGCATTACCAGCAACGTTTCTTGCGTCTCTTCTACCTGCAGTATTTTCAATCTTAATGATTTCGGCTAAGTTGTCGATATCACTAGCATCTAATTCTGATGAGTAGAATCTGCTTACATATAATCCAATAGATCCTGTTGATCTTTCAACATTACTATTTGCCATATATGGTTCTAAGAATTTAACAAATCCAGGATTTGTTCCAGTATCACCACTAGCTCCATTATCAATTGTTAATACTAAATTATTCTTCATATCAGTTCTATACTCTTGAAGTTTATCACTAATAATTGAATATCTTTCACCACTATTTAAAGTTCTATCTGCTGCTGTTTCACCAGTTACTCTTCCTTGGCTGTCCAAAATTTGAACAATGCTTGGATCGATTAAGTGGTTATCTAATAAGTAAGCAATTTCTGTATTTGACCAGCTTTGGTCTCTAGAAATGTTTTGCATATCTGTAAACTCAACATCTGGATCAATGTAGTCTATCATCTGATGAATCTTAGTTTTTACAATAGTTTCGTCTGCTCTTACTCCAACACCTTGACTACCTAAATAGTAAACACTTCCGAAGTAAGTACCATATCCGATTCCTGTAAATCCAGTTCCATCATTGTATACTCTACCTTTGCTTTCTGTATATAGAGTAGTAGAAACTTTATTTAGAGCTGCTTGTAAAGTTGTATCTTTCAAGCTTTGTGTTTCAGCAGTATTAATTACTGACCATAATGTCTCTAAGTCTTTACTGATTCTATCAGTTTCACTCATATTGAATGCTGTTAATTGATATTTAACTTGAATTTGTGTACCTTGTAAAATAGTTCCTTCAGCTATAATGTATCTGTAACCTTGATCATAAGCGCCTCTTCTATTCAATGAAGCAATGTGATCTATTCCTGTAGAAGCATCTTTATTTAAAGTTACTGTTGAAGAAATACTTCCATCTGGTTTTAATGTGTAGTTAATATCATAAATTGCATCTAATATTACTTTGTTATCTGATGTCATTAATGTAATTTGTTTGATTTGTTTATCTAATGTAATCTTTGTTTGAGATCTTTCCTCAATACCACAGTCAATATTCTTAATATTATATGTGAATTTTGGATTTCCAACATCTCTACCGTTTTGTGTAGCATTACCATAGATTGAACCAACATCAACATTATTAATTGTTTCTGTTGTGTAGTTAACCTTGTAAATATTCTCTACACCAAGATTAATCTTAGCAGTTTCAGCATACATATAGTATCCTTCACCTGTTACTGGATTATTTCTTACATCTTGATAATTTCCAAACAATTCTGTATGATCTGCATTTTTGTCATCTGCAGTTATTAATAAACTTGTATTATCGAATGTTAACATTTCTGATTTAGCTGAGATATATAATCTTCTTGCTTCATCATCACGTGCATCATTTACTCTTAAATCAGATAATTGTTCATTTGAAATATCATGCCATTCATTATCTACATATCCATCATTATTTCTATCATTATTGAATCCAATTTGATATGCAGTTGTCTTATAATCTTGACCATTATAAACTTCTTCAGATCCAGATTTTCCAGTTAGAATTTGTTTATCACCATATACATATCTTACTTTATAGTTACCAGCTGGTAAGTTGATGAATGAATATTCTCCATTCTCAGTTACTGTAGCTTGGTGGAATCCAGTAAGTTCTGCAATTGTATGATTTCCTAAAGCTGCTATTGGTGTTTCAGTAGGCCATGCGAATTGATATTCTCTGTATACTGTTTCACCATTATCAGTTGTTTCAGGAACTGTAATTGATTCATAGATTTCAGTTGTTAAATCATTAATTAATTTATCTCCTTGATCTGGGTTATAGTAACCATCACCAACTATTTGTCCATATCCTGCAGATTGTGTTTGAGCATCATCCCAAACAATACCTGAAACTGCTCTAGATTCATCTGAAATTCCAATTGTAATAATTGGTGCTGAATCTGTATCATCTTCATAGTATGCCTTATCATTATAGTATTGGATATTTACGTTATCTGGTGCTGAATCTTCATCTACACGACCTGCAATTTGGCCAGGTGTGCTCCATCTATTTTCAGATTTATCTGAATAGTATGAAGTGAATTTTGTTACTTCAGCAACATTATGTTTTTTACCTAATTTAATTGTATTTAATACACCGCTATCTCCGATAGCATCTTTTTCAATCTTAAATGTTACAGTAATTGTAGCTCTTTCACCAGTACCAAGTTGTTTTCCTGATAAGCTTGAAGTTGTTAACTTACCGTATTTTACTCCATCGCTTCCTTCATAGTCTGCTACTTTTACCCATGAAACTGAATTGTTTCCAATTTCATTAGTTCCAGCAAAGTATGTTACTGAAGAAGGACTAGCTACTTCAATTACACTATCAACTTCTTTACCATTTAAGTTTTGAACATATCTAGACTCTGTAGCGTCTATTAATTTAAATGTACTATCATAGTAATCAGCTACTTCTCCAACTGTTACGTTGTAAGTTTCTGATTGGTTATAAACATTGATTGTATATTTTAAGTAAATTTCCATTTCAGAAGTATCTAATGGCAATCCTAATTTTGTTGTATAGAATCCTTGTAAAGCACTTCCTGCATCAGAACCATCATATACTGATGCTCTGTAATAGTAATCACCTTTATATAAACCAAGTTTATATTCGATTTGTGCATCTGCTACTGCTAATTGTTTATATAATAATTCTGTATAATCAGGATCTTCTAAATCAATTGCAGCATTAAATTTGTATTTTAAAGCTTTTCCATTTACAACAACTAAGGCTTCTGTTAAGTCTTTTTCTACTGCTAAGTCTGCACCCTCACGTTCTACTAAACCTAAGTTAATGCTTAAACAGTAATTGTAAACAGCTTCAAATTTATAAGTGATTTTGAATACATCTGTAATTGTCTTATCCCAACCTCTTAGATGCCAAGCTGTTACATTATAGTTTGGATCATCATTATAGAATGGGAATGTTAAGTTAGAATTTGATGTTGCAGCGGAAATTCTTAAATCTTCGTAAATTTCGTCATCATCATTTAATGTTCTTAATGTTGATATTTTTCTAGAATTATCACTATTAAAGAATGATACTGAATCAACTGAAGTATAATTTAATTCTTTTCCGCTTCCTGTAGTTCCTACAGTATTTCCATCATCATCTATTGGTTCTTTACCTTGTATATCAGCAAATGAATTATTGAAAGCAGTTCTGTCTTCTAATTTATCAATTGCCATAGAATCATATAGATATTTGTCTCTTTCAGATGTTGAACTATTAATAATCGTTGCCCATCTATTTGCGACATCACTATACATATTATTTGAAGCATTTGCTCCTACATATGAGCTTGATTCTCCTCCTGCTGTAGCTAAGAATTCTGTTGGTTCATATGTTTGACCATCATATTCAAATTCTACATCATAAGTTACGCTATAGCTGTCTCCATATGTATCTTTTTCATCTCCTATGAATGCTGGTACTGATACAGCTCCAAAGCTCCAGTTACCATTATTGTCTGTGTATGTTACATTTTCAACACGAGTCATTAAATTGTTTTCGTCATATGCATATACACCATCTAATCTTTGTACAACTTGACCATTTGCTTTATTTACTAAAGCTCTGTAAATTGTTACTTTTACATTTGCGATTCCTGGTTCTCCGTCATCAATAACACCATTTTCTAAAGCGTCAACATGTTTATCAAGAGTGCGATTTGTGTCATCCCAAACTTTACCACCAAGTTTCATAGTAAGAATTAATTCTTCTTGATATTTCCATTCATTTTTGATATCTACAACAGCTGTTCCACCATCTACTAATCTATTGTCAGATGGAGAACTTTCTGTACTTACTAGATGCCATCCTGCTGGAATTTCTGACTCTGGTTCTTCAACGATAAAGTATGGAGCTTCATCACCATTCCATTTAATTACGTCTGATAACCATGTCCAGTTTGTATCTTTAGATAATGTAATCTTTAATGTTAATGCCTCATCATTATAAGCCTTTCCTTTATATGTAAAGCTTCCGGTTACTTTTACTAACGCTGTGAAACTTACTGTTACATCCTCTGTAGACATTTTATCATTTAAAACTAATTCTTTATTAACTCTAATTTGAGCTTGATGTTCTTCTTCGTAAGTGTTTTGTGTATTAACTGATACAATTCCACTTACTCCGTTTTCTGTATCTTGTGCTATTAAATCACCATCTGGTTTATCAATTGTACATTGATATCCATCATGATTAATTTCTTCGATATGATATGTTGGCACGCTGTCTTTCTTAGACCAGCTATACCAAGCACTTCTCCAGTATCCACCAGATGTTACAGTTACTTCATCTTCTTGTGTTGTTACATTTCCATCTTTATCCTTAAAAGTAACTATTACTTTGAATGTAAAGTCTACTCCATCAATTTGGTTTCCTTTACTATCTAATAATACTTTATGAATTTGGATTCTACCTTTATCATATCCATCAAATGTGTTTTCAGCGATTACCCAGTTGTTAAAATGTGGTTCTACAGTTCCTGTAATTGCTGGTTGAGTATTAGTTTGGTAAGCATTTCTTATACTTACAAACTTAGTTCCATCAGCAAATACTGCTGTATCCTCAGTTACTGTATAAGTAGGTGCTCCATCTTTCTCATACCATTCAATGATTTCTGATTCCCACTTTGGTCCATTTGCAGTAATCTTGATATCTTTAATTTCAAGTTTTCTGTAATCTTGACCATTATATTTAAATTTACCTTCAATTGTTAATGTAAATGTGAATTCTTCGCCCTCAATAATTTCACTCAAAGCTTGTTTTTCGATAACGATTTTACCTTGTACTGGTGTTTCCTCGTCGGCATCATTTACAGCAATAATATGTGTAATATCACCAGCTAAGCTTCCAGTAATAACTAGGTCTTCACCACTTGCATTTGTTAATTCTTTTACAATAATACTTGTATCATTTCTTAAGCTTACAGATTTTACTTTATTTGGGAAAGCACTTGTAATCTCAGAAATTGTATATGTTGGAACTGCAGCTCCTTCATCCCATTCAAAATATCCTGATACCCAGTCTTTTTCATCTGCTACAGCAACTACGTTTTTAAATTCAACAACGTCACCAGCATTATAGTTTGTTACTTTTGTTGCATCTTCTAAGTCATGATATCTAAATGGTGATGTGCTTGTAACTTGTACATTAAAGTAGAAGTTAGTTCCTTTTAATTTTTCATTTAAAACTTCTTTTGTAATTTCAATATGGCTACCATTTGGCTCAATATCACCATAGTTAATAGCAACTACTTTAACAGGTTTTGTTAAACTTAAGTTACCTGTAATTGTCATTGAGCTATCAGTTTTTACTTCTTTCTCATTTGAAATACTTACGAAGTGGCTACCAGCTGGTAAGTCGACCTCTTTTACTTCATATGTTGGAGCAGAACCTGCTGCATCCCAGTTAAAAATTCCTGAAATCCATGGATTTCCGTTTGCTTCAACTTCGATTCCTTCTAGAGTATATGTGTCCCCGTTTTCTGAACCACTACCATAGTGTTTTCCAGCATAATCGAATTCACCTGTTACTTTTAAATCAAATTTGAAAAGTTTTCCTTTTAAGTCTTCGCTAGATTTCTTAACAATTCTAATTGAACCATCTACGAAATCAGGTCCTGGCTTATTAATAGCTGTAATATAGTTGTTTTCTGTACCTTCAGCTAAAGTTCCATCAATTTTTGTTGATGTAGATGTTTTAATTCTGTTTGAAATACTTACAAATTCAATATTTGCAGGTATACTAATTTCTTCAACTGTATATGTTGGAGCTGGATCCATTTCATCCCAAACGATTAATTCTGATACCCAATCTTCTCCACCGCAGACAGCTTCAACGTCATTAATTTTACCATCTAATACTAATGTTTCGTTAGTATATTGTGTATATCCAATTGTTCCATCTGCATTTACAACATCATAATATCTAAATGTTCCTGTAAGAGTTACTTTAAAGAAGAATACATAATCATCAATTGATTCATCTGTAGACTCTTTAATAATAACAATGTGTGCTTGTTTCTTAGCTGTACCTGTATTTGTACAAGTAATTATTACTTTACCAGCTTTTGCATCAGCATCATTTGGATCTCCAACAACACCATTTAAGATTCCTGATACTGTTTGAGTACTTGTATTTGTTGTAGTTCCATTTGAAATACTAACAAATTTAGAATCTGCTGGTAAATTAACCTCTGTTACTTTATAGTTTGGAGCAGTTTTTCCTTCTTCCCAACTAAAGATTTCTGATTTCCAGCTACCTACTCCATCGCTTCCTACTGTTACTGGAACATTACTAAATGTTATAGTTTGATTTGTATATTGTGTTCCTTGATATTTAAATGTACCAGTTACTTCTACATCAAAGTAGAATGTTTTTCCATTTAAATCCTCAGTTTCAACTAATTTATTAATTTGAATTCTACCAATTAATTGATTTACTCTATCGTTAGTAATTACTACTAAAGTTTTTTCAGGATTTAGTTTACTTGAGAAATCATTTACTAAGCTTGTAATTACTTCATCAGAAATACTTACAAATGAAGTACCTTCAGCCATTTGAACTTCTTTCAAAGTATATGTTGGAACTTCGTCTTCATTCCATACAATCTTAGCTGATTCCCATTTCCAATTATTTGATTGATCTAATACAACAGTAAAGTTCATTGTTCTTTCTTGTATTTCATCATTATTATAACTGAATTTTCCTGTAATTGTTAAATCTGCTGTGAATACTTCACCAGGTTGTGGCTCCGTTTCACTTACTAATTTTTTGTCAATTTCGATTACTGTCCAATCTGTTGTTGGCTTGTTTGTAGCTGTTGCTACTTTATTGGTATTATCTTGTAAATATCCATTTCCATTTGCAATTACACCATTTACTAATTCGTAAGTTGCATTGTCCGGAATATTTTCAACTACTTTATATTTTGGTGCTGCACCATACCATTTGAACTCTCCTGAATTCCATTTACCTGCACCAATAATTGTTACATCAAGTGTTAATGGATTATTAGCACTGTGATATTCTACTGGTCCATCATTATAACTGAATCTACCAGTTACCGTGACTGTGAAATGGAACTCTTCAGATTCTAATGCTGGAGTTGGATTCAATAATTTCTTATCAATCTCCAATGTTCCTTTCTTTGGTTCAATAAAGTTTTTAATGTCATCTAATACAATATTTGCATTTTCCTTTAATGTTCCTGTCCATGGACCATTATTTGTATAGTTTCCAATTTCCTCTACTTTATAGCTTGGAACGGCTTGGTCTTTTGACCAAACAATTCTATTTGTCGTAGCAGTTCCATAACCATTTTTTGTTGTGATACTTATATTTTGGAACTCTGTTTCATTAATATAAACTTTAAATAAGAATGTCCTATCTACTGGTACAATAAAACTTCCTGTTTTATCGTATGTTTTCTTTTCTAATGTAATTGTAGCTGATCTAATACCAAATTCTGTTGAAATAGATTTGTAATTGTACCATCTAGCTCCAATTAAACCATGTGCTAATGTTTGAACATCATGTGCAATTACTGATGTACATTCTAACCAAATGTCTCTATAGTCAAATACTTCATCTCCATCATCATCTTCATGAGTTGTATCTTTATATTTAACTGTCCAAGTTACATCATTATATGTACCATCATAAATATCTAATTCTGCACCTGCATTCATATATTTGAAATCAAATGTAAATTCTTGAATCTCAGTCAAATCTTCAATGTAATTAATTTCTAAGTAAAATACTTCATCTGGATTTGGATATGGATAAGCTTCATTTAAATCTCTTGCTTGGTCTGTTAAGAACTTGAAGTTCCAATCTTTTCCTAATTCTAATTCTCCAACATTTGTTACTAATTTAGTTCCTGTAATTGCTGAGAAATCAACTGAATTTCTACCAGCGATATGTGCTGATTCTTTTACATAATAGATTGAGAATGGACCTACAATATATGTTTGTTTGTCATGATCAAATGAAGGTGTAATTTCATCTGCCTCATTTACAACTCCGTTATGATCAACATCTCTTCTATCTGCCTCTTCAGCATTTACACTATAGAAGTATGGATTATATTCAATTACTGGAGCTGTAACAGAACCAACACTATGTGTTCCATCTTCTTCATAGAAATCATATGATTGAACTTCATAAGTTAATTCCTCTACAGAAGATTTTCCAGCAATTTTTAAGATATATTCTTCAAATGCTTCTGCTTCTTTAGATAAACTATTTGGTGCTGATGGTTGAACTGTACTATGACTAGTTCCCATATCAGTTGTCCACCAAGCAATTTGGATATAATTATAATCATTTGTTACATAGCAATAATATAAAACTCCAGAGCGATCTACAACAGTTTTATAATCTGCCAAATAAACTGTACCTTGACTAGAAGCTACTACATCTCCACTTCTTAAAGTTCCATTATATTCGTAATATACCTCTTCTGTATGTGAACCAACCATTTGAACCGTCTCACCAGTCTTTGGATCGATACGTGTATAATTACCTGTATAAACTTTTAAAGATCCGTCTGCATTTGTTTCATATACATAATATAAATTTCCACTCGCATCCATTGCCTGATTTACATAATATACGCCGCTTCCGGTATCCAATATATATTTTTGGTCAACTACATAAACTGTCTCACCAGTTGATGTTGTATAAGACATTGCAGTTGCACTACCTGTGTATACTTGAGGTTGTCCATTATAATAAGTCAACTCTACAGCAGAGTTTGAACCAGTAACATCTAATTCTTTTTTCATTTCTGCAATAATATAAGCTTCTTTTGGAGTTGCAATATGTTTTTCTACAATTGAATAATATCCATATGTTCTATGTGTATAAGAGCTTTTATCAAAGTCGTTTCCTTGATAATATATTTTATGGCTCTCAATTTTTGAACCTTTAGAATATCCTGTTTCTCCCCAATATCCCATATCATAGCTAAAACTTCCTTGACTGTGTGAACCAGATAATGTAACTTGTCCTTGGCCAGGTAATGGCGTTCCATGTTGACAACATAAAATATCATAGTAATCTATTAAATCATTATATGTCAAGTAGGTTGGATCTCCTCTATCTGATTGTTTTAATGATTCTATTTCTGAACTTACATTTAGTGCTTGCACTTTTACAACTAAAAGAGTTGTAAATAATGCTAGCATCATAAAGAATATGATTAATAATTTTTTATTAATTTGTTTTACATCTTGTCTATTCATTATTTACACACCTCCTTTAGCTATCATTCTTGATTTTATTTTCAGTGTTACAACTGCCACTGCAATTCCTGCAAGAATAATTGTTGTAATAATCACTGAAATATAGATGAATACTTCACCAGTTTTTACTGATAGATAACTATCTGTTCTTGCGAAATCATCTTCATTTTGTGCTTTATTTCCTGGTAGAGAATCTAAGTCTGTTACACCATAAATGTTGTAATCTTCAACGATTTCTGCTGTATTTGACACAGTTCCTAGATTATCATCTGTTAATTGTTTTGAAAGCACTAATTTAAATGTTTTTGTTTCACCTGGTTGAATTTCAATATTTGCAAGTTGCGTTGTATATAAGTTTCCATCAGATCCTGTAAACCATTCTTGGTTCATACCAGAATTGAATTCCATTCCTTCAGGAATATAATCAGCTACTTTCTTAGCAAATCCTGAAATCTCACCTTCATTTTTAACTGTAAATGTATATTCAATATATACACTTGATCCTGCAACTTGTTTAGCTGCAACTTCAGTTTTCGTTAATTTACTATTTTCATAATTTTTTGTCTCTGTTCCTTTAGATGTATTTGTTGTTATTTTTGAAATGCCCATACCTAAACTTAAGTCAAATTTTAATGCATCTACTAAACCGATATCAATATTTGAAACGCTTCCATCTGATATTGTAACAACTCTAGTAACAGCTCCGTTTCTTAATTTTCCATCTTGCTCAACCTTTGTTGTAATAACATCTGAATTTACGTTTTGGGCTACATTTTCTTTTTGATATACTGTTACAGTATATCTAACTGTATCATAATCAAATATGACAATATAGTTTCCATTTCTTACTCCGGCAAATGTATATTCACCGTTTGAATTTGTTACTGTTGATTGTTTGATAATTCCGTTATCAGAATCAACCAATGTAGCAACAATGCCTTTCATTAATTGCTCTGAATCAGATCTCATACCATCATTATCTTTATCTAACCAAGCAGTACCTGTAATCTTATATGTTTTACTAATTGATACTGATTCATCAGTTGCTGAACTTGCTTTTCCTGTAGAATGTTCTCCTTGTCCTGAAGCAACATTTCCAGAAGCTTCTACAATATGTGTAATATCATTTGAAGTTTCTGTTTCTATGTTCTTTGCAGAAACTGTAGCATTATTGGTTACTGAACGTTCTCCAAGTCCATTTAAGCTTGTAGCTACTGCAGCTACATTTACTGTTAATGTATCTCCAGCTGGAATTGAAACACCAACTGAAACTTCATGTTTTTCTGAAACAGCTTTTGAAACTGCAATTCCTTCAGAAATATATGATACTGATTTAACCACTAATCCTTCTGGGATGTGATCTGTTAATCTAACTGATTGAGCTGGTACACTACCTTCATTTTTTACATTAAATTGATAATTAATTGTCTCTCCTTCTTTTACGTATGAATTTGTTGTTGATGTTGTTTGAGTAATTACTAATAATGGTCTACCAATTTTAAATTCTACGTTTCCAGAAGTATATTCTCCTGTTTCATCTGATTTTGCATCTGCAGCCATTGTAACAACTGTTTTTGTAACACTTGAATCAATGTCTCCAACGATTAATTTTAACTTTAAACTTGCAATATCTAATGAATCGATATCACCTATTCTCCAAGTTACCGTTCTAGTAGCTTCGTTGTATTCTGCATCTTTTACATCAATTACTTCAACTCCATTTTCAGCAAATCCTAATACTGTAGCTGATTCAAAATCAAATCCGTTAGCAATTTTCATTGTACAAACTGCATTATGTATTTGTTCATTTGTTAAGTTTTGAACTCTAATATATAGTTTTGCATCACAACCCTTGAACATGATTCCATCCATAACAGTATTTTCAATAAATACTCTCATTTCAGCTTGTTCAATTGTAACTATTGTTTCAGCTGTTTTTAAGATTGCATCTAAATCTGTAGCAGTAATTAATGAATAAACTGGAATTTCAATATTTTCTTCTTTCTCTGTATAGAATTGTTCTACTTCTACTACTACTTTAAATTGAACTGTCTCTTCTACATCTAAGCTTCTTAATTTAAATTCCACTCTTGCGTTATCTTGTAATGCATTTTCACCTTCGACATAAGAATCATACTCTGAACTAATTACATCCTCTCTGTCTGATGAACTTGAAACATATTTTGTATATTCTGGAATTGGAACTGTAACTATAATATTATTTGCTGGCATTTTACCAGTATTTTTTACTGTAGTTGTAATTTCTAATTCTTCATATTCATTTACTTTTGTCTTATTTGTTGTTGTAGTAAAATCAAATTGTGGTCCTTCACCTGTTACTAATCCAACCAAATCTGCTTTAGAAACATCAGAAATTGTAGCAACATCTGTATGGTTTGTATAGAATGTAGCAAATGTTCCATAGATTTCTGCATTATGTTCTAGATTTGCTGGAATTTCATATTCATATGTAAATCTTAATTTTGAAGCAGCTTCCATTGTATAATTTGGATCAGCTGGAATAATTAAGAATGATTTTACATTATCTAATGAATTTAGTTCATCTGTCCATCCATTTGAACTATCTGTTAAATCACTTGTTGCCTCACCATTTTCAGAATAATAATATTTAAATGCCATTTCATTCATATCTTCTGGAACAATAATTGATTTCATTTTTGCTGTTAATGTTGTTCCTAAATCTTCACCTGTTGTAATATCTTTAACACCTTCAAATGGAAGACGTCCTAAGATTACAATATCTGAAATTTCATTTTTCTCATTATTCATAATTGTTAACTCTGTTTTAGCGATTTTGCTATCTGAATAAATTGCAATCTCGTCTTGAACTTTACCTTGATTAACACTAGTAATTGTTTTATTACTATCTGAACTATATCCTGAAATACTATTTACGCTGACTACTCCACTAGGTGCTGAGTAAGAAACTGTAGCAGTTGCAACTCCAGCTCCTTGAGTTCCGCCATTATAATTTGTAGCATCTTCATTAATATATGTTAATTCAAAGTTAGCTTCAGTTGCTGGTGCGAATAAATCTACTTTAATATTTGCATGTAATACAATGTTTGTACCTTTTGAAATAATACCAGAACTTAATGCATTTTGTTTTCCGCTAACTGTAATATCGATATATGCTCTTCCGTCTGAAACGAATCCTTGAACATTATCTAATTCCAATCCTTCACCATATACAATGTTGTAATCTGTTACTTCTACAGATTCTACATATTCTGGTAATTTAATTTGGAATCTTGAATTTCCATAAACGTCTGAATTAATTTTTTCATTATTTAATTCAATTTTTAATTCTACATTATTATTCATTGCAAGTGTAGATAAACTATCTTGTCCAATTTCTAATGTAGCTTCTGTTTTAGTATCATCTAATTTTACATCTAAATTAGAGTTTCCGCTATCTACTAAATCATCTAAATATATATATTTAGCTCTTCCTACTGTATTAATTGTTAATTTATCAAAATCTTTATATAAATCTTTGTCATAGCTTACGCTTGAATAAGCTCTTACTGTTCCTATAATTAAGTTTCCATCATTAATTGGTTTAGAAGTTTCAATTTGAATATTCTTAACAGTATTTTCAAATTTAACTTCAATAACTCCATCTTCATTTGCTGTTGTTTCATTATTAATAGTAAATATTTTTTCATTATTATGATAAATATTTACATTTCCTTCTTCACCTAACATATTGATAAAGTTATCTTTATTAATTGTTAAAGTTTTATAATATAAATCATCTTGTAAATATGTTTGACCATCTTTAGCAACATATTCACTTCCATTATCTACATAATATAAACCTTCAACTATATCTTTATAAGAAACGTTGAAAATTAATTTATTGTCAATCTCAATTTCATATTTATTTTCTTCATTATTATAATTTAAATATGTATATCCTTTTGAAACTGTATCTGTTGTTGTTTCGTTTGTATATGCAACAATATTACCAATTTCATCTTTTACTTCAGAACTTACTTCTTTTTCTTCAGATAATTTTGTTGATCCAAATTCATTTAATGTAGCATTAATAACCGTAGAAATCTCTCTTTCTTCTACTGCTACATCTTTATATGTATATGTAATTAAATAATTATCAACACCAGACTCACTGAAATACATATCTTTCATTGGAGCTGTTTCATCAACTAAGATATCATTTTCATTTTGTGTTGAAACAAGTTCGGCTTGATTTGAAACATTGATTGTGATTTTATTGTTTTCACTATCATAGTTCCAATTATCATTTCCAAATACAACTTCGTCATTTTCTTTTCCAGCTGTTCCTACTAAAGTTTTAGCAACAACATTAACTGTATCTGGTTTTACACCATCAATTACTGGAACACTTACTTCAACTTTACTGTCTTTAATTGGTAGTGATATTTCATCTGTACTACTATCAACTGTGACAGAAGTTTGAAGAATAATTCCATTTGTTCCATTTTGGTTGAAGCCTAAATATTTAGTTATTTCTGAAGAAGTTTCAATTTCTCTTTCATCTTCCCAAGATAAGTTTAAATCTACTGTTTTTGATACTGCAATCTCTTCTGCATTATCATTCATGTAGATACCTTCAAATTTGATTTGGTTTGTTTTTGAAATCATTGCTTCTTCCACAAATTTTCTGTATTGATAACTGATTGGAAATTCAATCTTCATTTCTGAATTTGCATTTAATTGAACTAAATACAATTCATTATTCTCGAAAGATTGAACTTTATCGTTCTCATCTACAAGACTCTTTGTTTCATACTTTTCTTGAATCTCTTGAACTTGTTCTACAGTTTCTATAGATTCTGTAAATTCGCCAAGCATCATTTCTTGAACAGGTTCCTCAGGAATTTCTTCCATCTCTTCTGAAATCTCTTCTACTGTTTCAGGTTCTTGTTCTTCGCCTAATACTTGTTCTGTTTCTACAACTTCTTCAGATTCTACTTCTTCTGTTTGTACAGGAATTTGAATATCACTGTTAATGACAAAGTTCAATTCTTTTCCATTTCCAAACAAAATTTTAGCGTCCTTTAAATATCCACTATTCTTTACCTTAACAGTTGCCCCAATCATTAAGTCATTATTCTTAATATCTGAGCTTACTGTTTTAGATGTTTTTGAATCTTGGCTAGTTTTAAAATATGCATCAAACTCAACATTGCTACTTCCTGTATCTCCAGTATCTTCTTGTTTGTTTCCAAAGATACCAGCTACCATGTAGGCTGCATATGTTTTCCCAACTAACGCAAAATTAGAAAAAGTCATTGTGAATATTAAAAGAATCGCTATCAGTTTCTTTTTCCAGTTCTTTAACATAAATTTACCTCCAAACGCTCCTTCTAAACCCTTTTTCTTATATTTTATATTACTATAATTAAAAAGATAAATCAATAGTCCTAATCTAGCTATTTCTCTATATTTTCAACTATATCTACTACGGATATAAAATACCTCGGGTTTGATTTTTTCTTTTATAAAATTTTGATTACAATTTTATACGGTATGGAAGTGCTTATTTTTGCACTCATACATCTTTTATTATACACGCTTATGTAAACTTTTTCAAGTCTTTTTGGCATTTTTTATCATTTTCTTAGGATTTTTTAATAGTTTTTTAGAATATTTTGTCAATAAAGTGTGGTTTACACTTGAATTATTTGACTTTTATGAATTTTTTGTGAACTTTGAGGAAACTTTACGGGGGAAACGAATATAATGAATTAGACATTAGAGATTAGAGGTTAGAAATTTGATTTTAGATATTAGAAAGTGAGGTTTTTTATGGAAGAGAAGATAGATTTCAATAAAATGCTTGATGCACTAAGTAAAATGGACCAAAAAGAACTTGAGTCAAAATTAAAACAAGCACAGACTATTTTAAACTCAAAAGATATTGATATTAATCATTTAGGCAAATAATCCAAGGGAGGCGAGACTTTGGAAGAAAATCAATCTAATTTAAATGATATTATTAGTAAATTTAATAACATTTTAAAAGAAAAAAACATTAATCTTGGTGAGATACTTGGAGATGATAAAGAACAAGATAGCCCACTAAATTTTGATTTTGATTTAGAAACTATCTTAAAACTCAAAAATATTTATCAAAAAATTAATGATAATAATACACCAAGGAATCGCCTTCTTTATGCATTAAAACCATTCTTACGAGAATCCAGAAAACAAAAACTAGATGAATACATTAAAATTGCAAACTTATTAGGAATACTTACGCTTTTAAATGATATTAGCCCTAATGGAAAAGGAAGTGCTTGAACTATGAATTTTTTCAATGGATTAAATCTTAATCATTTACAAGATGATGATATTATCATTATGATTATTCTACTGTTATTATTAACAAAATAAAAGTGAGGGAAATGGGGACGTACCACTTTTCCCTCTTTTATTTTAAATTAAAAAAGTGGGAAAAGTGGTACGTCCCCATTTCCCTCTCGTCTCCATTTTCAATTAATTTATTACAATCTCATTATTCACAATTTTGCATATTGGGCATTTTTCGGATTTTGCTTCAATTTCTTTTACTACGTTAGCAATTCTTAATTGTGTTGCATCAATAGAATTAGCAGCAATAATTGCATTTGTATTCCCGCCTGCACCGGCATGGGCTAATCCCCTCAAAGCTCCCAAAATAAATATATTTCCGCCTGCAATTACTTCTGCACCAGCATTTACATCTCCGATAACTACTAAACTCCCTGAATATTCTTCTGATTGACCAGATCTCAAAGAATATTGAATATATTTTGTTTCACTAACATCCATTTCTGTCTTAAAAGTTTTCTTAATCGCATGAAGTCCAAGCAAATCAGAAGGCTCATCAAAATTGACTTCCACTTCAATCTCACTATTTATAATTTTTTTCAATCTCTCCATTTCGCCTTCTGTAAATAATCTTCCCGTAATTCTAATTGGAGTTTTAGCAGATTGATAAAATTCTTTTAGCTTTACAATTTTCTCTGTTAATTCCTCTGCTACTTCCTCAATATCTGCTATAATATTAACATTTAAGACAATTTCATCAGTCGTTTGACTAATTTTAATATTGTTCAACATCCTTTTACCTCCTATGGCAAATTTTAATCAAAATATTCATTTTCTGTATTAATTGACATGTTTTCATCAATTCCAGTTCTATTTGTTCCAAAATATTCTTGCATAACAGCTTTAACAACATCTGCTGTATAAAAACCATGTCCACCATTTTCAATAACAACAACAACTGCAATTTGTGGATTATCAAATGGTGCAAATCCCACAAACCACGCATGGATATCAGAATTAGCAGAAGTTCCTGTTTCTACAGAACCAGTCTTACCACCAACAGTCACACCAAAGTCGGTAAATACTGAATAAGCTGTTCCCGCTTCCCCTTCTGTTACACGTCTCATACCTTCTCTTACAGTTGCTAAAGTATCAGGATTAATCGTAATTCCATCATCTGTACTAGATGTATCTGTTAATCCTAACTCTTCATTTACAAAATTTTCAATCTCTTCTCTTGTTTCATTTGTACCATCTGAATTCATGATATCTTTTACAATTGTTACATCTATATTATTTCCACCATTTGCAATCATTGAAATATATTTGGCCATTTGAACAGGAGTAAAAGTATTATTTCCTTGTCCAATCGCAGCACTCGCCATGTGTCCAACAGTCCAAGTTGGTTCATTATCTCTTCCTGCTACTAATCCTTTTACCTCTCCAGTAAGTTCTACTCCTGTTTTCTTTCCTAATCCAAAATGATACGCATAAGGTGAAAGCCTATCAATTCCAACTCTTAATCCTGTTTCATAAAAGAAAACATTACAAGACTTCTCAATTGCTCCTACTACATTTAAAGAACCATGCCCATGTCCTGCTGTATCATAAATCCAGCAATGTCTTTCTTTATCAATACCTTCTGCCCAATACACACCAGAATCATAGATTCTTTCTGTTGGTGTAATTTCGCCAGTTTCTAAACCAGCAACTGCTGTTACCATTTTAAAAGTAGAGCCTGGTGAATAGGCTCCTTGAATTGCTTTATTTGTCCAAACACCTCTGTTGTTATAATCATTTAATGTTTCTTGCGAAATTCCATTATATAAAACACTTGGCGTATAATCTGGATTACTTGCCATTGCTAGAATTTCCCCAGTGTTTACATCCATTGCTACACATGCTCCGCCTTTTGCATTATACACCTGACTATATGCACCTGACTGAATTCCCCAAATGCAATTGGCTAGTGCTTCTTCTGTTACTCTTTGAAGGTTTGCATCTATTGTTAAAACAATATCAGATCCACCAATTGCTTCTTGCGTTGTATATTCTCCTGTAATTGTTCCGATTGACATCCATATCGATTTGCTTTTCGCCATCAATTCCTCTTAAGTATTTTTCAAATACTCTTTCAATACCAGTTTGTCCAATTTTATCACTTGTTTGATATTCATAAGTATCTCCTTGTTTTTCTAGTCTCTCAATGTCGTTTTGGGAAATTCTTCCCATATATCCAATTACATGTGATGCTAAATTTCCCATAGAATAAATTCTGTTAGAATCAGTAATAACATTAACACCTGTTAAATCATTACTGTTTTCCTGAAGTTGAATTGCACTATTTCTAGAAATACTCTTAGATATTGCCAAACTTCTTGTAACAGAATATCCTTTGGTTGTAATCTCATATCGAATCGCTAAAATTCTTCGAATTTCATCTGGATCATCACTTTCTATATTATATTTATCTCTAAATAAATAAAATGCTTCTTCTGCAGATGCAGCTTCTGGAATTTTATAATTTTCTTTCCATTTTGCTAAGGCTTCTTCAGATTCAAAATGAAACTCATAAGGATTGATACTAATCGGGAAGTTATCCACATAGCTATCTCCATTATCTCTCAAAATTCTAGTCATTAAACTAATTGAAGAATTCAAACTTTTATCATCAGCTTTACTTTTATACATTTCTAAAGAAAATACCATTTCTGAACTAACTAAACTTGTGCCATTTCTATCTAAAATACTTCCTCTTGTAGCATCAATTGTTGTTTCTCTTGAAAGTTTTGTATTAGAAAGCTCTCTATACTCTGCCCCACTTACTATTTGCAATGAAAAAAGTCTTGTTAAGATTACAATACCGACAAGCATATGTCAAAAATGTTAAAATGTTAAAACGTATCTTAAAATCAAGAATTTTGGGTTTCTTATTTTTTTCAGTTTTTATTCGATTCTTTTTATGTTTTTCAACATTAAGATTCAAGCTGCTTTTTCTCATTTTTGTCCTTTCTGATTTTTTCATTTAGATAATGCTTATAATTCAACAGAATACATATTACTTCTTTTTAATTTTCTTTCCATCATATAGCCCAATTTTTTGATTAGTCCAAAGAAAATAATAGTTAATAAAATATTATATATTTCTTCCCAAAATAAAATTTTGAAGAAAACTCCTAATTCAATTTCAAAATCTAAAGTGATTGATTTAATAAAGTAAGATCCTAGTTCAAAAATAAAAGTAGATAAAGCTACCATAATAATAATTGATATTTTTTCATCTTTTGACCAAAGAGAATCAAACCAAGTCGCAATAAATCCAACTAAGCACAACATAGCTGGCGTTATTCCAACAATTTCATTATATGTTAAATCTATAAACATTCCTGTAATAATACCAAATAAAATTGCCAAAAAATTGTTACCAAAAAGTCCTATTATTAAAATAAAAATAACAAATAAATTCGGTGTAATTCCACTAATTGGTATTAAAGGAAAAATATTAGTTTGAAGAAAATACAATAAAGCAAATACCAAAAATAATATAATACTAATTAATATTAATGCTGGTATATTCAGTTTAGTTCTTCTTTTATTTTTTAATTTTTTCATCTCTGTCCTCTAATTTCTAACCTCTAATCACTAGTTTGTAATTACTAAAACTGTATTTAATTTTGAAAAATCAACTGCAGTCTCAACAATTGCATATCGATCTACTGCATTTGTTGTTGTAATAATTTCTTTAATTGTTCCAATATGGATTCCTCTAGCATAAATTTGTCCCACACCAGAAGTTTCAACACTATCACCAACAATTAAATCTGCATCAAGTGGAATATAAGTTACTCTTAATGTCTGATTATTTTCTAAAGTTCCCTTACAAATAACACTTTCATCTGTTGTACTAATGTTACAACTTACTGTACTAGCTGGATCTGTAATAACTTTTACTGTAGAAGTATTTTTACTTGCTTTTACAATATACCCAACCAAACCTTGATCACTAATAACAGTCATCTTTTCTTTGATTCCATCTTTTGTTCCTACATTTAGAATTAAATTACTACCATAATTACTGATGTCTTTATTAATAACATCTGCTGAAACAGTATTATAAGCAGCATACTTTTCTGTCAAATTCATTTTTTCTTTCAACAACTCGTTTTCTGCTTTGGTAACTTCATATTCCCTCAGATTCTCTGATAATTCCTCATTCTCTTTTTTTAATTTTTCATTCTCTTTTTTTAGCTCATCCATTGTTTTAAAATAATTATCATTTCCTGATATTTTATTTTTCAAATTGATGAATCCAATCTGTACTGGTCTTGAAATCTTATCTCCTAGACTTTTAAAATATGACATCTTACTTGTATCAACATTGGTCAATAATATTAACAATATTAAAATAATAATCGTAACAATTGTTCCAAGTATTCCAATATGTCTATTTTCTCCCATTACAAATTCTCCTTTTATATTCTACCATGTGCCATTGTTAGCACATTTTTTAATGTATCTATATTTTCTAGGATTGCAGTTGTTCCATTTGCTACACAATCTAAAGGATTATCAGCAACAATTACATGTATTCCTGTTTTTTCTGCAATCAATTTATCCAAATTTTTAATTAATGCGCCACCACCAGCAAGTATAATTCCATTTACAATAATATCCGCTGAAAGTTCTGGCGGAGTTGCCTCTAATGTTTGCTTAATTCCATCTATAATTTTGTTAATTGACTCTTTTGTTGCAAGTTCTACTTCTGAAGAAGTAATTTCTCTTTTTACTGGAAGTCCGCGTTCTTAAATCTCTTCCACCTACTAGCATTCTAAGTTCTGTCATAAACGGTGCAGCACAACCTATTTCATTTTTTATTTCTTCTGCAGTTACTTCTCCAATTACTAGATTTAAATATCTTTTTGCATAGTTAATAATATCTTCTGTCATTTCATCCCCAGCAATTCGAATAGAAGAACTGTTAACAATTCCACCAAGAGAAATCACTGCAACTTCTGTTGTTCCACCGCCAATATCTACAATCATATTTCCAGTTGGTTCCTCAATATTTAAGTGAGATCCAATAGCAGCAGCCATAGGCTCTTCTATTAAATACACTTCTCGCGCGCCACTAGAAATAACCGCCTCTTGCACAGCTCGTTCTTCTACTTCTGTAATTCCAGAAGGGACTCCAACAACAACTCTTGGTTTTAACAATTTAAATTGTTTTGTTACTTTATCAATAATTGCACGAAGCATTAATTTTGTTGCTGTAAAGTCTGCAATAACTCCATCTTTAAGAGGTCTTACAACACTTATTGCATCTGGTGTTCTTCCAAGCATTTCTTTGGCTTCATTTCCGAATGCAATTACTTCCTCTGTATCTCTTTTAATTGCGACAACAGAAGGTTCTCTGTAAACAATTCCTTTTTTGTTTATTGAAACCAAAACATTTGCTGTTCCTAAGTCAATTCCTAAATCTCGACTGTTCAACTTCCATAATTTCATTTATACCAATCCCTTTGTTAGTTGTTATACTCTCCTGTATATGAATATTGCAATTGCCATTCCAATAATACTAGAAATACTTATTTTTACAGTCAATCCGAATTGAATTTTTAATACGTTTAAATCCAATGTTAATGGAGATGTTAATCCAAACTCATCTCCATAAGACAACCACCATAGCCAATCAACATTTTTTGATAGCTCCCCTAATAGTCCTCCAATTACTAGTCCTGACAAAATAAATACAAGCAATAACCATATATTTTTATCTCTTGTTGCCATTTTTTCCTCCTATTTTGCTTTTGTTCTTCTAAATTCATTTCTTCTTACGGAATTTTACATTTTAAAGTCTTTCAATTTCGTTTACATTATATATTGATATCTTGTTTTTTTCAAGTCGTTTTTATAGAAAAATAAGAAATTTTTTCCATTTACTTTTAAATCCCATTTTATATAATTAAATTATAAACTACATAGAAAAGAGAATATGATGATTATAAACACCCTAGAAAACAAAAAAATTAAAATTTTAGTTGATGAAATTGATTTAAAAAAGGCTGGAATATCTCCAGAAAATTGGATTTCGAATTCTAATCAAACTTTATCACATTTGGAAAATCTTTTAAAATCCACAACTAATTCCATCAAATTATCAGAAGAATTAGTCTTAAAAGATTATATTATTTTTACATATAATTATCATATTTTCTCTATCACACTATTTTTTTAAAAAGAAAACGAGGGAATTGGGGACGTACCACTTTTCCCTCACTTTCTTTTAAAACAAAAAAGGGAAAAGTGGTACGTCCCCAATTCCCTCAAATCTTCTTATTTTTTAATAATTGAAATAATCAACTGGATTATAAGCAACACCATTTACTCTTACTTCTATATGCAAATGTGGACCTGTTGTATTCCCAGTCATTCCTACGGCTGCAATTATTTCGCCTTGTTCTACTACTTCTCCAACACTTTTATATAATGCGCTGCAGTGAGCATAATATGTGACAACTCCATTACCATGGTCAATTGTAATTAGCTTTCCATAAGCACTCTTTGTACCAGAAAATGCAACTGTTCCACTTGCTGCGGCTGCAATTGGAGTACCAACTGAAGAACCAATATCTAATCCTGTATGATAACTTGATCTAATACTACTTAAAACTCCAAATCTAGATGTAATCGTTCCAGAAATTGGATTGATAAAAGAAATTCCTCCTAAATCAGCAAGCGCATAACTAATATTTGCTCCAGTAACAACGCTTCCTGCAACTGTGGAAGGAGAATATACTGGTAATTTTGGCTTTTCAACATACAGTTCTGCAACTGCTGTATCAACAGACGTAAAGCCTTGTAAACCTGTTTCATATTTTACGATATATGAAATAGAATCAATATTATCACTATCTTTTTCTTTTAATTGATTAATAATATTTTCGCATTCTTGGAATGTAGAAACATAGTATTTTTCTTCCGAATTAACCATAACTGCATAATATTTATAATAAGTAACACCAGTTGAAATGATTTTATCAAATATTTTATCATTATCTACCTTACTGTCTTTTTTCCTTAGGCAAAATGAATATTCTGGCAAATTTTCTATATCAACGAAAGCTATATTACTACTTTCATCTCCGTTTTTTCATATATTCATTAATTTTATCTTGAAGAGCTCTTTTATTATCTGTATATCCTAAAAAATCTCCATTTACAGTAACAGAATACATAGGTTTATATGTAGAAAAAACTATAAAAAGTATAATTCCTAATCCAATAGCTAGTATAATTAAAAATTTCATCCATCTTCTAAGATGAATTACAATATTTTTAAATATGCCAACCATTCCTTCACCTCATTTCCTATCTTTCTGATGTTATTCTATATTTTTTAATAATTGTAATCAATTTGTAAAACATTTGAAATATATTGTTTTTTTGTTGTTTTTCCTATATATTCTTCATTTTTCTCTATTTTTCTCGTTTTTTTGTTTTTTGCATATTTTTGTTTATTATTGACTATACTACTGATAAAGAAAGGAGATTTTTATGCAAAATCTAACAGTTTTAGAACTTCAAAATTTGAAATGTCTTATTAATATACAAAACATAAACTATCAAAAACTAATTAGCTATTCAGATTATGCCGTTGACCCTCAAATTAAACAAACTTTTAATAAGGCTGCTCAAGATACCTTGAACACAAAACAGAAATTATTAGAATTTTTATCATAGGAGGTTTTATGGAAGAAAAATATATGGTAAATGATATTTTGGAAAATAACAAATTTGAAATTTTACTTTTTACTAATTCTTTAGTTCACACAGAAAACTTAGAATTACGACAAACATTATCTCAATTACGCTCTAAGTTAGAATCTTTTGATTCGGAATTATTTACATTAGCAGTTTCAAAAGGATATTATTACTCCACGCCCCAATCAAAACCAGAAGAAATTGCACAAGCCAAAAATTTATTAATATAAAGGAATAGAAATATATCATTTTATCCTTGATATATTTCTATTTTTTTACACAAAGTATTGACAATTAAGCGTTCAAAGTTGTATAATAATTCGTGTCAAATGAATATGCGCCATTAGCTCAGTTGGTAGAGCAGTTGACTCTTAATCACTTGAAATGGCACATATTAAGAAATGATGAAACCATTGAGTTTCTAATAAAAACAAGTACATTAACAATTTAGTATAAAATTACTTTTCCCCAATTTTCCCCAACAAAAATGGGGAAGTGGGGGAAAGTAAAATTTATAAATGGACCATTAGCTTAGCTGGTAAAGCAACTGACTCTTAATCAGGAGAGCCTCGGTTCGAATCCGAGATGGTCCACCAAATCATTGATTTTCTTAGCATTTTGGAGTATTGGTAAGAAAATCTTAATGTAGAGATGCTTATATAAATGTATATTTATATAAGTATTTTTTTTAACTTGCATTTCTAATCTTATTCATTTCTTCTTTTATATGTTGTGGTGAAATCCTTATATAAACCCCGCTCTGTTGTTGTAAATTGTTCATGCCCCATAGCTCTCATAAGTGATATTTTATCTAATCCCATTTGAGCCCAATATGAAGCATAAGAATATCTCAATCCATAAGGTGTTATATTTTTAGTTAAGTTATATTTTTTTCTTAATTTAGGCAGTGCACTAGATAATGTATCTGAAACATATGGCTTATAAGTTCTACCTAAAAACATATATTCATTTTCTGTCCATTTTCTTTTTTTATCTTTTAATGCTCTTGATGTTTTAAATAATTCTTGCTGTTTTATTTTATGTTCTAATAAAACTTTTTTTAATCTTCCATCTAATGGTATTTTTCTATAACTTTTAGATGTTTTTAATGTATCATCTCTTCTTTCATGACCTATTGGATT
Source organism: Clostridia bacterium (assembly GCA_017477355.1). GTDB lineage: Bacteria > Bacillota > Clostridia > TANB77 > CAG-508 > Scatovivens. The sequence goes on along the minus strand of JAFUWA010000003.1, from coordinate 8,303 downwards.
CATATTTTCATCATATACAATAAAATCTTTATAGGCATTATTTATTATTAAAAAACCTTCGTCCTTTTGGAGTTGTGTCCATTTCATCCCACAGGCTTCTTCAGGCCTTAATCCTGCTAAAAGCATTGTTTCAAATAGAATTGACATATCTGTATTTTCTTTTTCAAATGCATCAAGCCATATATTTTGTTCTTCTGGTTTAATATAATCCTCTGCTTTTTGGCTTTCAGATTTCTTGATTTGTTTAGGTTTGTCTATGTACTTCATAGGATTATCTTTAATTAATTTTTTCTTTATGGCATACTTAAATACTTGATTTAAAACAATATATATATGTCTTTTTCCTGTTTGACCATTAATGCTTTTTAATAAACCTGTTATGAATTCATCTGTTAATTCTTGTAAATATGCTTTTTTGTGCTTAATCATATATGGTAGAATATAATCTTTAATTTTTCTGTAATATCCATCTATTGTTTTTCTACATAGAGGCTTTGGATTATCAGGATTTTTTTCACATAAAGAGAATTTATATTCAATCCATTCTATAAAAATAGGTTTTGCAAGATTAAGCTTTGATAAATTTTCTTCAGGTTTTATAGTGTCATTGTTATCTATTTTAGGTATTATGTGTAAAGAGGGCTTTAATGAATTTACTGGTTCTGAATTATTAATTGCAACTACATTATTAGGTAAAAATATTTTATTTAAAATATGTGCATTAATTCCATCTATTAAATTTATTATTTCTAATACCTTTTGAGTGATTTTTGTTTCATTTAAGCTCAAATTATTTATGCTATTTATAATTCTGCTTTTTGCTATATCATCTATTTTGCAGGTAATTAAACCACTTTCATAAGATGATTTTATAAAATCATATAATGCTGTTAGAAGATTAAATATAGCTGCTTCATCTGTTTTACCACCTTTTTGTATTCTATTACTATTTCCACCCCCTAGATTAAATGTTGTTCTTGCTTCATAATATCCATTACTTTTATAACGTAGTGATATTTCATATTTATTACATCTTTCTTTTAATTTTTCCAACTTTCTATCTCCTTCCTTTAAACAGTAGAAGTAAATAGTTTACTTTGGAAAAAATCTTCAAAATAAATTATTCACATTCTACTGTTTTTTTGATTTAAAATCAACACTCTTTCACTATATTTTGTAATTTCCATAATGTTTGGAAACCCATATTGGTAGTGCAGCTTTATCAATTAAAATCTTTTTGCCATAATGTCTAGCTGGAAAATCCTTTTCTTTTACTAATTTTAATATGGTATTTCTACCTAAGTTCATTACCTTACAGGCTTGTTCTACTGTAAGATATACTACATCATTTATTGATGTATCTTCAGTTACATCTACTGTTTCATTTAATTTGTCCATTTTGCTTTTTTCCCCTTTCTTTTTTTTGGGGAAAAACAACACTGGTATATTTATTTTTTTCATTTATTATTACATTTAGTTACATTTTGTGTAACCATAAAACTATCTATAATTTCTAACTATTTAAATTCATAATTTGTTGCTTTTCCTTTTAATATCTTTACAAATTTTAAAATTTATCTTCTTTCTTTTGTGTTTCAACAAAATAATTTACTCTTGGATAATAATTGAATAGACAACTAAATACTGGTTGAGCATTTCTATTCTTTAAACACACTAATTCAACTTCTCTTATACTTCCACTTTTTGCATTATTCATAACAGTTCTTTTTTCATTTTCACCTTTTCCATCTAAATGATTTACAGCCTCTAATTGTAAACCTAATACAATATCAGCGGTATATTCTATTGATCCACTTTCTTTAAATGATTTATAATCTACAATATTTGAGTAATTTTCTCTATTAAAAGATGATATGGCTATTATTACTACTTTATAATCTCTACACATCTGTCTTAATGTTGTCATATTTGTATCTATTTGTCTTTTATCAGAGTCATTTGGATTTGAAGATGATAGCATTTGTAGATAATCTACAACAATTATTGGATGGCAACCTGTTGTTGATATGTAATGTTCTATATAAGTTTTCAAACTATCAATATTTGTTTTTGGTGTACCTTCAGCTATTAGTATATTGTTAGCAAATTTTTTATATTCTGCAATTGCATTATCTCTAACTGATTTTTTTGTTGATATAGGTTCAGGGTTTTTCATTATATCCATACCACTTTCAGCTACAATCATATTTTCTTTATTTTGTATTGCTTCAATTCTGCTAATACTTTTAGATACTAATTCTAATTTACCTTGCTCTTGACTAAAATATATAATCTTACGACCTCTTTCAGCTAAATTATCACAAATTTGGTGTACTAATGTTGTTTTACCCATTGAGGAACCACCACCAATAACTACTAAACCAGAAAATCCACCTAATTTTTCATCTAATTTGTTAAATCCTGTTGTTACTGAACACATAGTATCATATTCTAAAATATCATTAATAAATTTTGTGTCCATATATATTGCCATATTATCAGCTGAAAATGGATCTAATCCTAATCTAAAAGTATCTGGACTATCTTTATACCATTCATTTACATCATTATAATTTGCTGGTATAGATAGTTTTAGTGACTTTATTCCTAAATCTTTAAGTTGTGCAATAGTTGCATCTGTGGCTTCTTTACCAGCTTCATCATTATCAAAACATAGTATATATGTATAGCTTTTTGCTGTACTAATTCTTTGCTTAATTTCATCAACAAATTTCTTGGCATTACTAGAACTGTGTATTGCTATTGCTTTGTTACCTACATCTTCAATGCTTAGAGCATCAGCCCATCCTTCACATACATAAATAGTTTTATTTTCTTCAAATTTAGGTCTTTCACTAACATAATCAATATTTAATGATGAATTACCACCAGCATTGTTAAGAACTTTTTCTCCTTCAAACCCATCTGATATTGCTCTTGCAACATATGAATATTCTGTAAATAGTCCTTTACCTGTAATTATTGGTACAACTAATCTCAAAGTTCCTTCTGTTCCTAATGATTTATCTTCATATACAGATGGACTTACAAATAAATTGTACCTGTCTGCTGTTTTTCTGCTTATTCCTCTACTTGCAATGTATTCATACATCACTTCTTTCTGTTCAGGTGTTTGATTTTTTATACCATCAAGTATAAAGTTCTTCTTCTGCACTTTTAAGTACTCTGTTTTTTCTTTTGGTGTTTGTGCTGTATTGCCTTCATCTAAGCTTTCAGTTTCATAAGCATTACCTGTTATTTCATATAACCTTCTTACAGCTTCTCTTAATTCTAAACCTTCCACTTCTTGCATAAACTTTAATATACTACCACCAGTACAACAGTCCTTGTTGAAAGAGCTGTAACTGTTAGTAGCTGGATATATTGTAAAATGGTCTTTATGACCACATATAGGGCATGGGTTTACTCTATATGTACTATCATTAACCCTTTTAATATCCATCTTTTCCTCTAAGTAAGGGTGTTCCTCATTATATGATTCTACATATTTCTCAACATATTCATATATGTAAATTTGACTTTCTAAATCTTCTATTCTTTTCATTATAAAATCCTCCTTATCAATTACTAAACAGGTTGCAACCTCTTAGGTATATGGATTCAATCTCTTAGGTAAAAGGATTTAACCTCTTAGGTGTGTGTCCTCACAAAGCCAGTCATATCAAGTCAAGCGCCACATCAGGTTCACTTAAATATATAAAATATATTTAGAGAGCAAAATGCAAATATATAAATAATTTGCCTTTGCTAACACCCACCATGTTCCATAGTTGTTGTTTTCTTATTTGTTAGTTTCCTTTATGTTTAGATGTACTCCCGCCACCTGCTTTTTTCAATTTACTATATTCATATTTAACAAGTGCTTTATCTACTGCTGCATCTTGTCTTTTCTTGTGTTTTTCTCTACCATCTCTTTGTTCTTGTAATCCAGGTAATTCTTCTTTCCAAATAATCTGTAATTCCTGTTTTAGCCAATTTTCAAAATTAGCATTATTATAGTCTTCTATTGAATAATCAAAGGTGAATGATTTAATCTGTTTTAAGTCTCTCATCAGTGGCAATTTTAATCTTTGAGTAATTCCTTCAACACCTTTTGCTATTCCATCAATACCATTATAACGAGGAAGTGTTGTGCAATAGTTATATAATGTGCTAATGCTGATAATGTTTTCTCTTACAGTTCCAGCATTTGATCTACAATTAGATAATATCCTCTTATATAGAAGATATGAATTAGTTGCTTTATCACTCATCTGTAAAACTTCACTTGGTATGTACTGAAAGAATGATACATCTTTTCTGGATAGTATTTTAAATAAGTCATCATTGAATTTGAATTTCATTTTTCCATTTTCTATCTTCTCAGTACATTTGCATAGTTTAGTTTCTAAATAAAAACCTTTTTTATATTTTGGTTCATTTTTTATATAAACTGAATTAAGTAATTTAAGGTCATTATTGGTCTGATTTCTCAATGATCCCAAACTCTTTTTACCAGTCATCTCCGCATATTCCCTTAATGATAATGTTACAGTATGGTTATCAAAACCTTCTTCTGTCATCTTTACAATAAAACAGTCCAAAAGTTTTCCAGCTGTTTGTTTAACCTTTCCATACTTATATAAATCTCTACTTATGTATGGTTCTAATAATTTATAATCCTTTATTTTTAATAAAAAATTAGTGGAAGAATTACTTAATGTTGCAACAGCATTTCCTAATTCGTCAAATGATTTAGGAGATAATAAGCAACTAATGGTATTATCAATTATTTGACTTTGATGATATTTCATATAGCTTTCAAAATTATTATTGTCTGTATCCATTTGTGATTTATTTCCTTTCATTTTTTAAATGCTATTTTGACTAACTTATAATGCTTTTTCTTTTTCAAGTCTCACATTTTTATTAAAAGCCGTAATAAATATTGATGCTAATTTATTAGTATCATCACTTTCAATAGAACTATTTATCTCTGATATGTTTTCAGTTAATGTTCTAACAATAACTGAAGAATATCTTTTTGAAAGTTGTTTTACATTATCTGTTTTTAATACATATGTACTATTACTAAAAATTGAATTACAATAATTATTAATTTCCTGAATTGTTTGTGATTTTTTGGTATTAAATTCAAACAATTTTTCAACATCAGATTCAGATACTTTTTCATTCTTTGAATTTTTTGCTAAATTTTGAGTTTTTGTTATGTCTTCATTGTATTGTTCTTCAATTATGTGAATTCTTTTATTAATATTTTTAAATGAATTGTTTAAAACCTTGTTGAAATCATTTTGCATATCTATGGTCAATTCTTCATCTTCTTTAATCTTTTCTTTTTCTTCTTTTTTTAATCGTTTAAAGTGAATTCTAGTACTATTACATTTATTTAAAATCTGAATTTTTAATTCAAATTCTTTTTTGACATTGTAGTCAGACATATACCATAACTCATTCTCCGTATATTTAACTTTAAAGGCATTTAAACAGTATTTAAGTAAAAAGATGTCTAAGTTTTTTCTATATTCTTCTACATCTTTTACATCTCCCATTTTTTCATAAACTGTCACTTTTTCTTTGTTTAAAAAATCTTCTATTTCAGATTCGTTTAACTCGGATATTTCTAAACTCATTTTAATTCTTCCTTTCTCAAATAATTATTTGGCTTGTAACTGTTGGCTAATTATATGCTTAACTGTACAAGCCTAGATATTTTATTATTCTTTATTTCTTATTATTTCAACATTTTGAAATTCTTCAGTGATTACTAAGTCTCCATTTTCATCTGTTATAAAAGAATTTGGACTATATTTATATTTGATATCTGGCAATTCTATTTCAAGGTTTCTTCCTGAAATAGTTGAATATACTGATAAAAATCTTGATCTTTGATTTAAAATTGCAAACTTTAAAATTTTTTCCAAATCAAACATCATTGTCATATACATAATTGAGCCATAATCTAAATTGTTTTCTCCGAAGCCAGACAATGCAGTATTTTCATGTAAATGAAATTCCATTTGTTTATTTATCCAAACCATTATAGTGCCCAAATAAGAATACTTAAATGGTGTAAGTGGTTTATCAAAATGCAACTTCAATATTTTTGATGATACATCATCAATTTCTTCTTCGTCATATTTAATATTCACTTCATTTAGCATTTCTCTTAATGCACTTTGAATAATTTTTTTTAAATTTACATCCAATTCTCTTGTTTCTGTTATTGTGTCTCTTTCAACAACTAAAAACAAATTGTAATTTTTATCAATCATTATACCTCTATACTTGTAGCAATTTGAATTTCTCATTTTAACCTCCTGGTATTTATTCTTATATTTTTTTATCTTTTGTGTTGATAATTGTCTTTGACCATCAATTTATTTACCTCCTTTATATAAAATTTCTATATAAATCCCTTGAAAAATACTTAATTTTAGAGTATAATTGATATAGTAAAAAGCATTTACAAAAGGGCACACTTATAGCGTTGTTAATTTGTATATGTTTTTGCCTAATATTACAAGTTCGAAGTTTGGTCGCCGAGAACTTGTAATTTTTTATTTTATTATATTTTTTATATAATTATTTTTCATACTATTAAACATTTTTTTCTGTTCATCTAATTCCTTCTCTTTTTTTACTATATTTGTGTAATTATCTAGTAACTCATTATATTTATCTTTAGATATAATTGGAATTTTAAGATTGTAAAATATATCAACTGTAAATCTATATGATATTGCTGCTTTTCCTCTATATGCTTGATTAAGTATTAAATCTTGTATTGGTTGCGTTGTAAGCATAATATATAAATATTTACTTAAATCTGGTGATTTTTCCTTTAGCCTTATAACAATATTTGTGGTATTGTATAAAACTCTGTCCTTTGGTTTTTTCTCTATATAGAGAATAGGTAAATTTGGAGTTGCACTTTGTAGTGGTATAACTATATCATACTGCTCTATGAAGCAAAAATCTTTCTTTTGCTTATATTTTAGATTAAAGTAATGATACGAACTATCATCAATATCTTGTTCCTCAAACATTTTTTTTATTTGTCCAAAACCCAATATTCTTAATTTTTCATAATTTTGTGGATTGTCAGGCTCTTTCATTACTCCAGGAGGAAAACCTCGAAAAACATATGCATCTTGCATAATATCAATATATTTTACACTTTTATTATTCATAAATCTCCTCCTTTGTTAAGTATATATATATACTCAAACTGCTCTTAGTATACTACATATTATTAATGCTTGTCAAGCTAAAAATTAAAATTTATTTAAAATGTTGACTTTTATGGATATTTTTGATACATTGTCTGTAGTTAACTAAGTTAAGAAAGGGGAGAAGTAGAAGATGAATAAAGCAGAGTTAATCGACGCAATGTCAAAGGAAACAAATTTAACTAAAAAAGATGTAGAAAGTGTATTAAACTCTTTTGTAAATGTTGTTTCTGGTGCATTAGCAAAGAAAGATAAAGTACAATTAGTTGGATTTGGATCTTTCGAAGTTAGAAAAAGGGCTGCCAGAAAAGGTAGAAATCCTCAAACTGGGGAAGAAATGAAAATTGCAGCATCAAAAGCTCCTGTGTTTAAAGCTGGAAAAGCACTTAAAGCAATTGTTAATAAATAATATAAAAAACTCCCTAACCATTTAAAGTTAGGGTTTTTTGTATTATATAGAATTCACTTGCTTTTGATAATTTCTTCTTTGTTGTTCTATAACCTTCATATAAAATTTATAATCATCTCCTGTTATAGTATTGTTTAAATAATTTCTTTTTACAATATTAGTGACCATATTTGCAACCATATTTATTTTTGATCTTAATTTTCTACATTCTTCTGGATATTGAGCAAGTGGTATATTTCTATTATGGAATTCTCTAATTTCTTTCATTATATATGTTTCTTTCATCAACATCACCTCACTAATATTTTATGGTTTAAATTTTATTTTATATTTAGTAAGGTAATTTGTTGTCCATATATCTAAAAATTGTTCTGTGCTCGTTCTGGTGCTTCTGGAATAGGTCTAATACATATAAAAAAGAATAGACTATTGTAATAATCTATTCTTAAACCTAAATTGTATTTTTTTGTTCTAATACTTGTTTACAATACCAAAATCTTGTTAACATCTTGATAACTTGTAATTTTTTGCTTAAATTATTTTAATAGCTTTTCTAAAGCAATTGCATTTAATATTGTATTAGATATAAATTTACCTTTATAGAAATTAGCCCAGTTATTAAAAACACAAGGAGCATTTTT